>NZ_JBSVWS010000110.1:0-20357 GCF_054071155.1 Pseudomonas sp. SDO5532_S415
TCAGGCGACATTTCAGTGACTGACACACCGCTTTCGCGAGCAGGCTCGCTCCCACAGGGAAACGGATACACCCCGAATTGAAGAGAACTTTCATGAGTATCTTGACCATCGTCCCCTTAAGCTCCGCCCTCGGCGCGCAAATCAGCGGCGTCGATATCAGCCAGCCGCTGAACCTGGAACAGCGCGACGCCATCGAGCAAGCGCTGCTCAAGCATCAGGTGCTGTTCTTTCGCGACCAGCCCATCACGCCGCCGCAACAAGCACGTTTCGCCGCCAATTTCGGCGACCTGCACATTCACCCGATTTACCCGAACGTCCCGGAGCAACCGGAGGTGCTGATCCTCGACACCGCCGTGACCGACGTGCGCGACAACGCGATCTGGCACACTGACGTGACCTTCCTGCCGACCCCGGCCATGGGCGCGGTCCTCAGTGCCAAGCTGCTGCCGGAGTTTGGCGGCGATACCCTCTGGGCCAGCGGCATTGCTGCCTACGAAGCCTTGTCGGCGCCGATGAAAGCCCTGCTCGAAGGGTTGACCGCCACCCACGATTTCACCCGTTCGTTCCCGCTGGAGCGCTACGGCAACACGCCTGAGGCGCTGGCCCAATGGGAAGAAGCACGACGCAAGAATCCGCCGCTGTCGCACCCGGTGATCCGCACGCACCCGGTGAGCGGGCGCCGCTCGCTGTTCGTCAATGAAGGCTTCACCTCGAAGATCAACGAACTGTCGGAAACCGAGAGCGAAGCCATTCTGAAATTCCTGTTCGCCCACGCCACCCGACCGGAATTCACCATTCGCTGGCGCTGGCAGCAAGACGACATCGCGTTCTGGGACAACCGCGTGACCCAGCATTACGCGGTGGATGATTACCGGCCGGCGCGGCGGGTGATGCAGCGGGCGACGGTGTTGGGGGATGTGCCTTTCTTTCGCTGATCAGCCAGTTTTGTACTGACCTTGATGGCCCCTTCGCGAGCAGGCTCGCTCCCACAGGGTTTGTGCGAACACAGATCCACTGTGGGAGCGAGCCTGCTTGCGAAGAGGTCGGAACAGGCGCCGCAAGTCCGGCGCCCGACACTCACTCAGCGGTCGAAGGCTTCTCCCAAAGATTGATCCCACCCTCCTGGGCAAACCGATCAATCTCTGCCAACTCCTCTGCGCTAAAGCTCAGATTCTTCAACGCCCCGACGTTCTCGATGATCTGCTCCGGCCGGCTCGCGCCGATCAGCGCCGAGGTCACCCGCGGATCGCGCAGGGTCCAGGCCAGCGCCAGTTGCGCCAGGCTCTGACCACGACGTTTGGCAATCTCGTTCAACGCCCGCACATGAGCGATGTTGGCCTCGGACAGGTGAGCAGCCTGCAACGAACCACCCCCCGGACGATTCACCCGCGCATCCGCCGGCACGCCGTTGAGGTACTTGTCCGTCAGCAATCCCTGCGCCAGCGGCGTGAAGGCAATCACACCGGTGCCGAGTTCATCAGTGGTGTCCAACAGGTCTTTTTCCACCCAGCGATTGAGCAGGTTGTACGCCGGCTGATGGATCAGCAACGGCACTTTCCATTCCTTGAGCAACGCGGCCATTTCCCGGGTTTTCACCCCGGAATACGATGAGATACCGATGTACAAGGCCTTGCCCTGTTGCACCGCAGTGGCCAGGGCGCCGGCGGTTTCTTCCAGCGGAGTATCTGGATCGAAGCGGTGGGAGTAGAAGATGTCGACATAATCCAGGCCCAAGCGTTGCAGGCTCTGGTCGAGGCTGGCCAGCACGTATTTGCGCGAACCGCCGCCCTGACCGTAAGGGCCGGGCCACATGTCCCAACCGGCCTTGCTGGAGATGATCAGCTCATCGCGATACTGCTTGAAGTCTTCACGCAGCAGCCGGCCAAAGTTGATTTCGGCGCTGCCGTATGGCGGGCCGTAGTTGTTGGCCAGGTCGAAATGGTTGATGCCCAGGTCGAACGCCGTACGCAACAGCGCACGCTGGGTGTCGATCGGCGTGCTGTCGCCAAAGTTGTGCCACAGGCCCAGGGACAATGCCGGCAGCACCAGCCCGCTGCGGCCCACGCGGCGGTAAGGAATGGAGTCATAACGGTTTTCGGCAGCGGTGTAAGTCATCGAATCCTCTCTTGTCGGTCTTGAATCTGGTCTCGACTGCTTCGCCAGTCGCCCAGCATACGCCCAGATAAACGCTAAAAAACCGTGGACTCGACTAATTGCTGAAACGTTTCACAGATTTCATCTTCGACGTCATGACAAATGCAAAAGATCTTTATCTCGCCCCCGCAAACACCTCCCCCAACCAATCCACAAACACCCGGACCCGCGGCGACATATGTCGGTTGTGCGGATAGAGCACCGAGACCGGCATCGGTGGCGGTGGTGTGTCGATGAGGATTTCCTTGATCAGCCCCTGAGCGATTTGCGTTTCCATGCGGTAGTGCGGGCATTGGATCAGGCCGAGGCCGGCGATGGCCGAGGCGGCGTAGATTTCTGCGCCAGACACCGCCACCGCGCCCTCGATAGTCACTTCCCTGAGTTGGCCAGCGACCATGAATTCGAAGGGAAACTGCTTGGCGGTGGTGCGGGAAACGTAGTTCACGGCGCGATGCTTTTTCAGGTCGTCGAGGCTTTTCGGTTCGCCATACTTGCGCAGGTAGGCGGGACTGGCGCAGGTGATCTGGCGCAGGCTGGCGACACGTTTGCCGATCAATGCAGAGTCGCTCAGAGTACCGGCTCGCAGCACGCAGTCGACACCTTCGCCGATCAGGTCAACCAGACGGTCGGCTTCGCTGATGGACAGTTCGATGTCCGGGTAACGCGCCATGAATTGCGGCAAGGCCGGGATCACGAAGTGCCTGGCCAACGTGCCGTGCAAATCGACCCGCAGCCGCCCTTTCGGTGCCACGCTGCGAAACGCCAGCTCGGCCTCTTCCAGCTCTGCCAGCAACTGCACACAACGCCGGTAGTACGCCTCACCATCCAGCGTAGGGCGCACCTTGCGCGTGCTGCGCTCCAGTAAACGAGTGCCGAGCCAGGCTTCGAACTGGTTCAGGGTGTGGGTCAGCGTCGCGCGCGGCAGATCCAGGTCATTCGCGGCCAGGGTAAAGCTGCTGCGCTCATAGATCCGCACGAACACTTTCATCGCTTTGACCTGATCCACAGCGGGCTCCTCGATTGTTGGCGATTTTTGAACAGTCAAGGCAACTCTGGTGCATTTATCGGCCTGAGTAAACATGTGAAATTGGCTCCACACCCCCTCAACAGGAACACCGCCATGACCTCTCAAACGTCGAAAGTTGCCATCGTCACCGGCGCCTCCCGCGGCATCGGCGCAGTCATCGCCAAGCAACTGGCCAGCGAAGGTTTTGCTGTCGCCATCAACTACGCCAGCAGCGCCAGCGAAGCGTCCAGATTGGTGGTGGAATTGCGTCAGGCCGGCCATCGAGCCATAGCGATCAAGGCTGACGTAGCCAAGGCTGACGACGTGCGCCGGATGTTCGACGAGACCGAAACACAGTTGGGCAAAGTCGATGTGTTGGTGAACAACGCTGGCATTCTCAAGGTCATGCCGTTGGCGCAACACAGTGACGAGTTGTTTGAGCAGACCTTCGACATTCACGCCCGCGGTACTTTCAACATGCTGCGTGAGGCCGCTACGCGTCTGAACAGCGGTGGCCGGATCATCAACTTCTCCAGCAGTACGGTCGGTCTGAATCTGCCGGGCTATGCCGTGTACATCGCCAGCAAAGCGGCGGTGGAGTCATTGACCCAGGTGTTCGCCAAAGAAATGCGCGGGCGCAACATCACCGTCAACGCGGTAGCGCCCGGGCCGGTTGCGACCGAGTTGTTTTTGCATGGCAAGAGTGAGGAGCAGATCCAGAATTTCGCCAACATGGCACCGCTGGAGCGGTTGGGGCAGCCGGAAGATATCGCCCGCGTCGTGTCCTTTTTGGCCGGGCCGGATTCGGCGTGGGTCAACGGGCAGATTCTGCGCGTCAATGGTGGGTTGGTTTAACTATGCTCAAGCTGATACCGAGGTGACCCCTTCGCGAGCAGGCTCGCCCCCACAGGAGGCGCGGTGAACCTTGTGGGAGCGAGCCTGCTCGCGAAGGCAGCCTCAAGGGCAATCACATCTGCAGGACAAAACCCACCATGCACACCACCATCATCATCACCTTCGGCCTGATCCTCCTCGCCCTGATGCTCTACATCGGCGAAAAAATCGGCTTCACCCGCCCAATCCTGGCGTACTGCTTTATCGTGCTGTGGCTGGCGCTGACGTTGATCAATGGCGCGGTCGGCATGGTCCACGCCGGCCAGCCATTGAGTACGGAGCTGGTGGTCGGCAGCGCCGTGTTCGGTGTCCCGGTGGCGGCGCTGGTGTTGTTCATGGTGCTGACCGCCGAGACGTGAAAAATCCGATCAACGCACCAGGTGCAAGAACTGCATGTGCCGCTCGTACTGATCAAGGATGTCGTTGATCACCTGCTCGCGGGTGTAACCCACCAGATCGTAATCTTGACTGCCCTCGCTCAAATGCACCTCGGCCCGGTAATAACGACGGTTGTTGAGCTCCTTCGACCCCATGCCGCCACGGGCGAACGATGGCGTGAAATAGCCGCGCATCTGCACCTGGTAGATAAACGGATGCTGATCGCCGTGGCCGATCTCCAGGCTGACACTGTCATTGACCGGTTCGGGATGGGTAACGACGCTAAGCCCTTTTTCGATGAACACCGCCGACACCTCTTCGATGGCCGGCCGTACTGTGGAATCGAGGAAGCGATACACCTCGTCCCGCGATGGAAAATGCACCGCCTGGCTCAGGCGCTGACGCCAACCACCGCGCCGCGAACCGGACACCGGCGCCAGGGAATGCATTTGCGCGATCTGCTTCTGCGATTCCAGATAAAACGCCTTGTGCAGTCCCCACATCATCAATAGCAAGATCAGCGAGAACGGCAGCGAGGTCAGCACCACCGCCGACTTCAGCGCATCGATGCTGCCGGAGAACAGCAGCGCACTGGTCACCAACGCGGTCATCGCGCCCCAGAACACCCGCAGCCATTTCGGCCCGTCTTCATCCGGGCCACCACCCTTGGCGGACAGCGTCGACAGCACCACGGTGCCGGAGTCGGCGGAAGTGACGAAGAACACGAAACTGATGAACACCGTGACTGCAATCACGGTTTTGCTCCACGGGTAGGTTTCCAGCAGCAGGTAAAGGGTCATCGACGGGTTGTCGAGGGCCGACATGCCCAGCGCGGACATACCGTGATTGAGCACCTGATCGATCGCGCTGTTGCCGAAAATCGACATCCACGCCAGGGTGAAACCGAGCGGAATCAACAACACGCCAAAGACGAATTCGCGAATGGTCCGGCCACGGGAAATCCGCGCGATGAACAGGCCCACGAACGGCGACCAGGCAATCCACCAGGCCCAATAGAACACTGTCCAGCCACCCAGCCAGTCGCTGGGCTTGTCGTAGGCATACAGGTCGAAACTCTTCATCGGCAAGGCGCCGAGGTAATCGCCGAGGTTCTGGATCAAGGTGTTGAGCAGGTGCTGCGTGGGGCCGGCGAACAACACGAACAGCAGCAGCGCACAGGCCAGCAGCATGTTGATGTCTGACATCACCCGCACGCCTTTATCGACACCGGACACCGCCACGACGATCGCCGCGCCCATCATCAGCGTGATCAGTCCGACTTGTATCCACTGGGTGTGGGCGATGCCGAACAGGTAGTCCAGGCCCGAGTTGAGGTGCAACACACCAAAGCCCATGTCGGCACCGAGGCCGAACACCGTGGCGATGATGCCGAAGCCGTCCACCGCGTAACCGATGGGGCCATTGATGCGCTTGCCGATCAGCGGATACAGCGCCGAGCGCAGGGCCAGCGGCAGGTTGTGGCGGTAAGCGAAGTAGGCCAGCGCCATGCCGACGAAGGCGAATACACCCCAGCCATGCAGCCCCCAGTGCAGAAACAGAATCTGCATCGCCTGGCGCGCCGCATCCGCCGTGCCCGCCTCGCCTTGTGGCGGCTGCAGCATGTGGGTCAAGGGTTCGGACACGCAGAAGAAAAACAAGGTGATGCTGATTCCCGCGGCGAACAGCATGCCGGCCCAGGACAGGTAACTGAATTCGGGCTCGTCGTGGTCGGCACCGAGTTTGATCTTGCCGTAGCCCGATAACGCGGTGACCACCACGAAGACCAGATACAGGGTCATCGCCAGCAGGTAGTACCAGCCAACCGTGTTGGCTGCCCAGTTTTGCGCCGCCAGAAGCCAGGCACCGGCCTGCTCGGGCATGGCCATGACTACGACGCCGAACAACAGAATGAAGCTCGCAGCGAACCAGAACACCGGCGGGTTCATGCGGACCTGGCCGCTTGAAGGAATTGATGATGCACTCATGAACGGTGCACCTCGAAGGGGTAAATCGTGGCTGTAGAAATCGGACTCAGCAAAGGCAAGCCTCCTGTTGTGAGCGGGCAGCGAACCACCGGTTTAACTTGAATGAACGTTCAAGTTAAACATGGATAGGGTGCTAAGGACTAATCGCAGGGCTGGGCGGTCGTGTTTGAACACTAGCTCAAGCAGGGGTTTGAGGCGGGGTTTGGGGGGAATCGCTCAGTGGAGAATTGGCTGAGTCCATTATCTCGATACAGCTTGAAATCATTCGCGAGCAAGCTCGCTCCCACAAGTAGGAATGCATTTCCCTGTGGGAGCGAGCCTGCTCGCGAAGAGGCCGGCTCAGTCACCGAAGCTTTAAGACCTTACTTCTGCGTCCCATCATCATGCTGCAGATTCGCCTGGGTCAGGTTACTGCCCGCCGGCACGCTGCGGGTCAGCCAGACGTTACCGCCGATGGTCGACCCCTTGCCGATGGTGATCCGCCCCAGAATCGTCGCCCCGGCGTAGATCACCACATCGTCCTCGACAATCGGATGTCGCGGCTGGCCCTTCTGCAACTGACCGTCTTCGTCGGCCGGGAAGCGCTTGGCGCCCAGGGTCACGGCCTGATAAATCCGCACCCGCTCGCCTATGATCGCCGTCTCGCCGATCACCACGCCGGTCCCGTGATCGATGAAGAAACTGCGGCCGATCTGCGCGCCGGGGTGAATGTCGATGCCCGTGGCCGAGTGGGCGATTTCCGCGCTGATCCGCGCCAGCAACGGCAACCCGGCGCGATACAAATGGTGGGCCAGGCGATGGTGAATCACCGCCAGAATGCCCGGATAGCACAACAGCACCTCATCGACGCTGCGCGCCGCCGGATCGCCGTGATACGCCGCCAGCACGTCAGTGTCCAGCAGGCTGCGCAGCCCCGGCAGGGCAAGGGCGAAGTCCTGAATGATCTGGATCGTCTTCGCTTCGACCTCGTTCTCGGCCTGGGCACTGTGGCGCGCGGCATAGCGCAATTCGAGTCGCGCCTGGGCCAACAGCGCATTCAACGCCACATCAAGGGTGTGGCCGACGTAGAAGTCTTCACTTTCCTCGCGCAGGTCCACCGGGCCCAGACGCATCGGGAACAGCGCGCCACACAATGCTTCGAGAATCTCCGCCATGGCCGCCCGGGACGGCAACTCGCGACCACCCTGTTCGGTGCTGGCGCGGCCGTTTTGCGCACGCCACTGGTCACGCGCCGTGCGCAGCTGGCTGACGATGGTCTGCAATTGCCAATGGCTGGAACGCTCACTCACGGTAAAAACTCCTCACGGGCGGCCGGACTGTCTGGCCGCACTGACGGCGATTACTTTACGGCAAGGTCCGCGAGCCAAATTAAGAACCAATTGTGCTGTGGTAAGCACCATTGGCTATAAGCGATTGAAGGTTGCCCAGTCTTTTGGGGGTGCCTATAGTCCTTTGATCATTCACCGCCAGTACGGACTCATGATCAAACAACAGCTTGCCCGCTTTAACCGTCTCGACCTGCTCGGTCAGCCCACCGCCCTGGAAAAACTCGAACGTCTGTCGACCTGGCTGGGCCGCGATCTGTACGTCAAACGCGATGACCTGACACCACTGGCCATGGGCGGCAACAAGCTGCGCAAACTCGAATACCTCGCCGCCGACGCGTTGGCCCAGGGCGCCGACACCTTGATCACCGCTGGCGCACTGCAATCGAACCACGTACGCCAGACTGCCGCGATTGCCGCCAAGCTGGGCCTCGGCTGCGTCGCCCTGCTGGAAAATCCCCTCGGCACCGACGACGCCAACTATGTCGGCAACGGCAATCGGCTGTTGCTGGACCTGTTCGATGCCAAGGTCGAGCTGGTGGAAAACCTCGACAATGCCGACGAACAACTGCACGCCCTGGCTTCTCGTCTGCGCAGCAATGGCAAGAAACCGTATCTGGTACCGATTGGTGGCTCCAACGCACTGGGCGCACTGGGTTATGTGCGTGCCGGTCTGGAACTGGCCGAGCAGATCAAGGACACCGGGCTGAGTTTTGCCGCCGTCGTCCTGGCCTCAGGCAGCGCCGGAACTCACAGTGGCCTGGCGCTGGCACTGAGCGAAGCGCTGCCGGATTTGCCGGTGATCGGCGTCACGGTTTCGCGCAGCGAAGAAGATCAGTTTCCGAAAGTACAAGGCCTGGCAGAACGCACCGCCGAGTTGCTGGGTGTGAACCTGCCGGAGCGTTTCAAGGTCGAGTTATGGGACGAATATTTCGGGCCGCGCTATGGTGAGCCGAACGCCGGGACATTGGCGGCGGTTAAGCTGGTGGCAAGTCAGGAAGGCCTGCTGCTCGACCCGGTCTACACCGGCAAGGCTATGGCCGGATTGCTCGATGG
This sequence comes from Pseudomonas sp. SDO5532_S415, assembly GCF_054071155.1. NCBI lineage: Bacteria > Pseudomonadati > Pseudomonadota > Gammaproteobacteria > Pseudomonadales > Pseudomonadaceae > Pseudomonas > Pseudomonas sp. SDO5532_S415. The sequence goes on from NZ_JBSVWS010000110.1 coordinate 8,799, forward strand.
CATCGGGCGTCAGCGTTTCGATAAGGGGCCGATCATCTTCCTGCACACCGGTGGGGCGCCGGCGTTGTTTGCCTACAAGGATTTTCTGTAACAGCCACAAAACCTGTAGGAGCGAGCTTGCTCGCGATGAACAACAGGGCACCGAGTGATGTCAGGCTGTCAGCGTTATCGTTGACGACCATCGCGAGCAAGCTCGCTCCTACAGGGAAAACGCAGATTATTCCAAAGAAGAATAACCAGAAGATAAATTATTATTTTCTAATCTAAAAACGCCATCATATAGTCATGCTATACGCGAATTTCCCGAGAGACGCATTCGCTGCTTTAAGGCAGGATAGCGCTGTCGTTCAATTCCCGATTTCGCCAACCTTTTTAAAAGCGTCTTCCATAAGAAAACACAGGGGCTTGTCATGAATTTTTCCGCACTACGTCGAAATCTGCTGGTGGGTTCGCTGGGCCTGGCACTGAGTGCTGGCCTGATTGGCCAGGCGGTTGCCGGTGAACAGCTGCAACAGATCAAGGACAAAGGCGTTATCAACGTCGGCCTGGAAGGCACTTACCCGCCATTCAGTTTCGTCGACGCCGACGGCAAACTGGCCGGCTTCGAAGTCGAATTCTCCGAAGCCCTGGCCAAAGAGCTGGGCGTGAAGGTCAAACTGCAACCGACCAAATGGGACGGCATCCTCGCGGCGCTGGAATCCAAGCGTCTGGACGCCGTGATCAATCAGGTGACCATCTCCGAAGAGCGCAAGAAGAAGTATGACTTCTCCGAGCCGTACACCGTTTCCGGGATTCAGGCGCTGACCCTGACCAAGAACAAAGACACCATCAAGACCGCTGCCGACCTGAGCGGCAAGAAAGTCGGCGTGGGCCTGGGCACCAACTACGAGCAGTGGGTTAAAGCCAACGTGCCAGGCGCTGATGTGCGCACCTACGAAGATGATCCGACCAAGTTCCAGGACCTGCGTGTCGGCCGCATCGATGCCATCCTGATCGACCGTCTGGCCGCGCTGGAATACGCCAAGAAGGCCAAGGACACCGCTGCTGCCGGTGAAGCGTTCTCCCGCCAGGAAGCCGGCATTGCCCTGCGCAAAGGCGAACCTGAGCTGCTGGCAGCTGTGAACAAAGCCATCGACAAGCTGCGTGCCGACGGTACGCTGAAAAAGCTTTCGGAAAAATACTTCAGCGCTGACGTCACTCAATAATGGAAGAGGCTTTTCAACTCGCACTGGACTCCGCGCCCTTCCTGCTGAAGGGCGCTTACTACACAGTGATCTTGAGCCTGGGCGGGATGTTTTTCGGCCTGGTGATGGGGTTCGGCCTGGCGCTTATGCGCCTGTCGCGCTTCAAGCTGGTGAGCTGGATCGCCCGCATCTACGTGTCGTTCTTTCGCGGCACGCCGTTGCTGGTGCAACTGTTCGTGATCTATTACGGCCTGCCGCAATTGGGTCTGGAACTCGATCCGCTGCCGGCGGCCCTGATCGGCTTTTCGCTGAACATGGCTGCCTACGCCTGTGAAATCCTGCGGGCCGCGATCAGCTCCATCGAGCGCGGCCAGTGGGAAGCCGCTGCCAGTATCGGCATGACCCGCGCGCAAACCCTGCGCCGGGCCATCCTGCCGCAGGCGATGCGCACTGCATTGCCGCCGCTGGGCAACAGCTTCATTTCGCTGGTCAAGGACACCGCATTGGCGGCCACCATCCAGGTGCCGGAGTTGTTCCGTCAGGCGCAACTGATCACCGCCCGTACCTTCGAAATTTTCACCATGTACCTTGCCGCCGCGCTGATCTACTGGGTCCTGGCCACGGTGCTGTCGCACCTGCAGAACCAGTTGGAAGCCCGGGTCAATCGGCACGATCTGGAGTCCTGACCCAATGATTGTCGTGGAAAAACTGACAAAGCAGTTCAAGGGTCAAGTCGTGCTCAACGGCATCGATCTGCAAGTGAAGGAAGGTGAGGTCGTGGCGATCATCGGGCCAAGCGGCTCGGGCAAGACCACGTTCCTGCGTTGCCTGAACTTCCTGGAAGAACCCACCAGCGGCCGGATCAAGGTCGGCGACATCGAAATCGATGGCAGCCGCCCGTTGAACCAGCAGCAGGGTCTGGTGCGCCGTTTGCGCCAGCACGTGGGCTTCGTGTTCCAGAACTTCAACCTGTTCCCCCATCGCACGGCCCTGGAAAACGTCATCGAAGGCCCGATTGTTGTAAAGAAGGTCCCGCGTGACGATGCCATTGCCCTGGCTAAAAAGCTCTTGGCCAAGGTAGGACTGGCGGGCAAGGAAGACGCGTATCCGCGCCGTCTTTCGGGCGGCCAGCAACAACGCGTGGCGATTGCCCGCGCGCTGGCGATGGAACCGGAAGTGATACTGTTCGACGAACCGACCTCAGCCCTCGACCCGGAACTGGTCGGCGAAGTGCTGGCGACTATCCGCGGCCTGGCCGAGGAAAATCGCACCATGGTCATCGTGACCCACGAAATGGCGTTCGCCCGTGACGTGGCTAATCGTGTGGTGTTTTTCGACAAGGGCGTGATCGTTGAACAAGGCGAAGCCAAGTCGCTGTTTGCCAATCCGAAAGAAGAACGCACGAAACAGTTTCTCAGCAAGTTCCTGAACAACTCCCACAGCTGAAAAACCTTCTGAAAAAAGTTGTTAACTTCCACGGACGGAAGTTACTACCCTCTCGCAACACCCCACAATTACCGAAGACAAACAACAGACTTTTTGTCAGCTTGCGCGGTACATATGTATTTTTTCCTGCCTGCGCATCCTGCCATGGCGAACAGCCAAAAGCCTGTGGAACAGGCGCTTCACTTCCAAAAAACCCCCATAACCTATAGTCAACTTCGACGCAACAATAGCGCTTATTAACTTACCCGCGTAGGAACTTTCTGAATAACACGCGTTTTTGTATCCGGCCAACTCACTCCATTGACACCCATTCAAGCTCGCTCTTATCTAGTCTCCAACCGGCGCCTTTCATTGCGCCCACTCATTATTTCAACTCAAAGTAATGAACGGCTTTGCAACTGAAACTTCATATTCCTGTTTTCAGAAATGGACTTCGCTGCAAGACCTCAAGGAGACCTCCATGACCAGCACTTCGAACCAAACCGGGCTTGCAGCCCCGACCCTGGCGCAATCTCACAAGACCGACATCAACATCGCCTGCGCCGCGCACTTGCTGATCGACATCCCGCCCTACCCCACGATGGACAAGGGAGACCTGGTCGAACTGTTTTGGGACAACTGCTACGTCGCCTCCCGGGTGCTGATGGCCACTGACGTCGGCCAGTCCATTCAGCTGCGGGTACCCGAAAGTTTCATCACCAACGGTTGCTCGCGCGTTCACTACCGGATCATGCAGGTCGGCCGAGGTCAGGCGTTGTCAATCGCCCGACGCGTGCAGGTCAAACTGGACTGCCCAGGTGGCCAGCCATCGGCCTTGTGTGGCGACGAAAATCAGGGCCTGGCGCCGGTGAGCATTCCCTCAACGATTCGCCGTCAGGGCGTGAATCCGAACCAGATCAAGCGCGGCGTGCCGCTGACCATCGAGCCTTATCTGAACATGGCGGTCGACGACGAAATCACCCTGCGTTGGGGCGATGTGCGCATGGATCTGCCAAGGCTCAAGGCGAGCGATGTGGGCCAACCCATCCAGGTATGGGTGCCGCCGGCGATCATTGTCGAGGCCGGCGAAGACCTGCGACTGGAGGTGACTTACTGCATCCTCGACCGGGTGGGCAACAACTCGCGCTGGGCGCCGGCGCGGGCGTTGAGGATTGGGTGTGCCAATCCGTATCTCAACGCCCCACCGAAGAAAGCGCTCAAAGCGACCGGCAAGGCCCGCAACCTTCTGTAGGAGCGAGCTTGCTCGCGATGGACTCCAAAGCGCCGCGTTTAACCAGAAAAAACGCGCAATCGTTAACGACCATCGCGAGCAAGCTCGCTCCTGCAGAAGCCGAATCAAACACTGAACTGTTGCTCTGGAAACAAGTGTTTCTCTGCGTACAGTTCATGGCGACACACTTCTATATATATTCCTAAAAGTTAGTTCATAACTTTTTTATAAACGCTTAGGGTATATGCACCGGACCACCGGACATTCTTGTTTTCGTTCGCCGCACCGCGGCGTTTCCATAAGATGTGAGGTAGGTATGGTCCGGAACACAATCACCCCAGTGCAGATCGCCAGGGCATTGCGTGTAGCAGCCAAGGAGTGGCGCTGATGTCCAGTCTGGCAGATGCAATCGTCCAGAGTGATCTGGATATCGCCCCTTTGTTGTTGCCCGCGCAAGTGCTGCGCAACGACGCACAAGCCATCAAGGCCGCCCATGAGCTGGCGCAAACCGCCCGCCTGCAAGCGGCCAAACGCGACCAGCAGCGCAAGCTGCCGTGGTCGGAAATCGAACAGTTCACCCGCAGCGGCCTGGGCAGCATTGCCATCCCGCGCGAATACGGTGGCCCACAGGTTTCGTTCGTCACCCTCGCGGAGGTTTTCGCGATCATTTCCGCTGCAGATCCGGCCCTCGGGCAGATCCCGCAGAATCAGTTCGGCATCCTGAATCTGGTACTCGGCAGCGCCACCGAAGCACAGAAAAAACAGCTGTTCAAAAGCGTTCTTGAAGGCTGGCGCATCGGTAATGCCGGGCCTGAGCGCGGCACAAAAAACACCCTTGAACTCAAGGCGCGCATTACGGCCGACGGCGATGGTTTTGTCCTCAGCGGGCAGAAGTTCTATTCCACCGGTGCGCTGTTCGCGCATTGGGTCGCGGTCAAGGCGCTCAATGACGACGGCAAGCAGGTGTTGGCCTTCGTGCGTCGCGGAACGCCGGGACTGAGGATTGTCGACGACTGGTCCGGCTTCGGTCAGCGCACCACCGCCAGCGGCACGATCTTGCTCAACAACGTGCGGGTCGACGCCGAGCTGGTGGTGGATAACTGGAAGATCAACGACAAGCCGAACACCCAAGGCGCTGTCTCGCAGCTGATTCAGGCCGCCATCGACGCCGGTATCGCCCGGGGCGCTATCGACGATGCCATCGAGTTCGTGAAAACCCGCGCCCGGCCATGGGTCGATGCCAACGTTGAGCGGGCCAGCGATGACCTGTACGTGATCGCCGACATCGGCAAACTGAAAATCGAACTGCACGCCGCCGAAGCCCTGCTGCGCAAGGCCGGGCAAATACTCGATCAGGTACACGCCGCGCCGCTTACCGCCGAGTCCGCCGCCCGCGCCTCGATTGCAGTCGCCGAAGCCAAAGTGCTGACCACCGAGATCTCGCTGCTGGCCAGCGAAAAGATTTTCGAACTGGCCGGCAGCCGCGCCACCCTCGCGGAATTCAACCTCGACCGTCACTGGCGCAACGCTCGGGTGCACACCCTGCACGACCCGGTGCGCTGGAAGTACCACGCGGTCGGCGCCTATCACCTGAACGGCACCAGGCCTGCTCGCCACTCCTGGATCTAACGACCAGAGCTCTTTTTGAACAGATCCGGGAGAAACCCATGACTCTTTCTCACCACGTCGCGGTCATCACCAGCGATGAGCAAGCCCTGATCGTCGCCAGCGACCTGGCCGAAGACTTCAAACGCGACAGCGCCCTGCGCGACCGCGAACGCCGCTTGCCGTATCCGGAGCTGGAAGTGTTTTCCCGCTCGGGCCTGTGGGGCATCAGCGTGCCCAAGGAATTCGGTGGTGCCGGTGTTTCCAACGTCACGCTGGCCAAGGTCATCGCGCTGATTGCCCGGGCTGACGGTTCGCTCGGCCAGATTCCGCAAAACCATTTCTATGCCCTGGAAGTGCTGCGGGTGAACGGCAGCGAAGAGCAGAAGAAACGCCTGTATGCCGACGTACTGGCCGGCCAGCGCTTCGGCAATGCCCTGGCCGAACTCGGCACCAAAACCGCCCACGACCGCGTGACCAGCCTCACCCGCGACGGTGACGGCTATCGCATTAACGGTCGCAAGTTCTACGCCACCGGCGCGATTTACGCTCAGCGCATCCCCACCTCGGTGATCGATGAAAACGGTGTGCAGCAACTGGCATTCGTGCCGAGCAACAGCAAGGGCCTGACGGTGATCGACGACTGGAGCGGCTTCGGCCAGCGCACCACTGGCAGCGGTTCGGTGGTGTTCGAAGATGTCTTTGTGGCCGCCGAAGATGTGATCCCGTTTCAAAGCGCCTTCGAGCGCCCGACCCCGGTCGGCCCGCTTGCACAGATTCTCCATGCAGCCATCGACACCGGCATCGCCCGCGCCGCCTATGAAGATGCGTTGCACTTCGTGCGCACCAAGACCCGTGCATGGATCGACGCTACCCACGAAAAAGCCACCGAAGATCCATTGACGGTGAAGAGCTTCGGTCACTTGAGCATTCGCCTGCACGCCACCGAAGCACTGCTGGAACGCGCCGGTGAATTCCTCGACAAGGCCCAGGCCGACACCCATGCCGAGTCCGTCGCCGCCGCGTCGATTGCGGTCGCCGAAGCGCGGGCCATCAGCACCGAGATTTCCCTCGCCGCCGGCACCACGCTGTTCGAACTGGCCGGCAGCCAGGCGACCCTGAGCGAACACGGTCTGGATCGCCACTGGCGCAATGCCCGGGTGCATACACTGCACGACCCGGCGCGCTGGAAATACCACGCCGTGGGCAATTACTACCTCAACGATGAAAACCCGCCACTGCGGGGGACCATCTGATGGCTGCCGCTAAAAAGAAGATCCTGCTCAACGCGTTCAACATGAACTGCATCGGGCACATCAACCATGGCCTGTGGACGCACCCACGGGACACCTCGACCCAGTACAAGACAATCGAATACTGGACCGAACTGGCGCAATTGCTGGAGCGCGGGCTATTCGACGGTTTGTTCATCGCCGATATCGTCGGCGTCTATGACGTGTATCAGAACGCGGTGGACGTGCCGCTCAAAGAGTCGATCCAGCTGCCGGTCAACGACCCGCTGCTGCTGGTGTCGGCCATGGCGGCCGTGACCAAAAACCTCGGTTTCGGCCTCACCGCCAACCTCACCTACGAGCCGCCGTACCTGTTCGCCCGGCGCATGTCGACCCTCGACCATCTGAGTCGCGGTCGCGTGGGCTGGAACATCGTCACCGGCTACCTCGACAGCGCCGCCAAAGCCATGGGCCTGAGCGAACAGGTCGAGCACGACCGCCGCTACGACCAGGCCGACGAGTACCTGGAGGTGCTCTACAAACTCTGGGAAGGCAGCTGGGAAAACGGCGCGGTGCTCAACGACCCGCAGCAGCGCATCTATGCGCAACCGGAGAAGGTGCACAAGGTCGAGCACAAAGGCGAGTTCTATCAGGTCGAGGGTTATCACCTGTGCGAGCCGTCGCCGCAGCGCACGCCGGTGCTGTTCCAGGCCGGCAGTTCCGATCGCGGCTTGTTGTTCGCCGGGCGCCACGCCGAGTGCGTGTTCATCAGCGGCCAGAACAAACCGTCGACCAAGGTGCAGGTGGACAAGGTTCGCGCCAGCGCCGTCGAAGCCGGGCGTAACCCCGAAGACATCAAGGTGTTCATGGGGCTGAACGTGATTGTCGGCGCCACCGAAGAGCTGGCCTGGGCCAAGCACGCCGAGTACCTGAGCTACGCCAGCGCCGAAGCCGGCGTGGCGCATTTCTCGGCGTCCACCGGGATCGATTTTTCCCAGTACGAAATCGACGAACCGATCCAGTACGTGAAGAGCAACGCCATCCAGTCCGCCACCAAGAACCTGCAAAACAACGACTGGACCCGGCGCAAATTGCTCGAACAACACGCCCTCGGCGGGCGCTACATCACCGTGGTCGGCTCGCCCGAACACGTGGCGGATGAACTGGAATCGTGGATCGCCGAAACCGGCCTCGACGGCTTCAACCTGACGCGCATTGTCACGCCGGAAAGCTATGTCGATTTCATTGAACGGGTGATTCCGGAGTTACAGCGGCGGGGGTCGTACAAGACCGCTTATGACGATGGCAGCTTGCGGGAAAAGCTGTTCCGCGGTGAGGCGCATTTGCCTGAGCAACACACCGGTTCGGAATTCCGCCGCTAAATGCATCGCTGGCAAGCCAGCTCCCACAGGGATCGTGTGAACACCCGAAAAACCTGTGGGAGCTGGCTTGCCAGCGATGAGGCCCGCAGAAACAACTCCAAATTTATGCACTGACTGGAATAACCATCATGAAAAAGAACGACTTCTCTCACCCAGTCAAAGCACTGGCCCTGGCCCTCGGCCTTTTCAGCTCCGTCACCTTCGCCGCCGACCCGGCGCTGAAAATCGGCACCACCGCCGCTTTCGCCATTCCGCTGGAAGCAGCCGTCGAAGAAGCCGGCAAACAAGGCCTGAAAGTCGAACTCGTAGAGTTCACCGACTGGATCGCACCGAACGTCAGCCTCGCCTCGGGTGACATCGACGTGAACTACTTCCAGCACATCCCGTTCCTGGAAAACGCCAAGGCTGCCTCCGGTTTTGACCTGGTGCCGTTCGCGCCAGGGATCATCAACAACGTCGGCCTGTACTCGAAGAAGTACAAGAGCTTCGATGAACTACCAGAAGGCGCCAGCGTGGCCATCGCCAACGATCCGATCAACAGCGGTCGCGGTTTGCAGCTGCTGGCCAAGGCCGGTCTGATCACTCTCAAGCCGGGTGTGGGTTACAAGGCCACCGAAGAAGACATCATCGCCAACCCGAAGAAGATCAAGATTCTCCAGGTTGAAGCGGTACAACTGGTGCGCGCCTACGACGACGCCGATCTGGTGCAGGGCTACCCGGCCTACATTCGCCTGGCGAAGACTTTCGATGCCGGCTCGGCCCTGCTGTTCGACGGCCTCGATCACAAGGAATACGTGATTCAGTTCGTGATCCAGCCAAAAAGCAAAACCGACCCGCGCCTGATCAAGTTCGTCGACATCTACCAGCATTCGCCAGCCGTACGCGCCGCACTGGATAAAGCCCACGGCAAGCTCTATCAAGCCGGTTGGGAAAGCTGAAAATGACTGCCGCCACCCAACTGCGACTGGAAATTCCAGAGCTTAAGCAAGCGATAAAAACTGAACTACACCCGGACCTGAATCACGCCCACGTGCGCTTCATCAACCTGGGTAAAACCTACGAGGGCCAGCAAGGTCCGGTGGCAGCCCTGCACGGCATTGACCTGGCGATCCAGCGCGGTGAAGTGTTCGGCATCATCGGCCGCAGCGGCGCTGGCAAGTCGTCGCTGATTCGTACCATCAACCGCCTCGAACAACCGACATCGGGGCGCGTGCTGATCGATCAGGTGGACATCGGCGAGTTCGATGAGGACCGACTGGTGAAGCTGCGCCGGCGCATCGGCATGATCTTCCAGCACTTCAATCTGATGTCGGCCAAGACCGTTTGGCAGAACGTCGAATTGCCGCTGAAGGTTGCTGGTGTGCCGAAGGAAAAGCGCGACCAGAAAGTCCGTGAACTGCTGGAGCTTGTGGGTCTGGAAGCGAAACACAAGGCCTATCCGGCGCAACTCTCCGGCGGGCAGAAACAGCGTGTCGGCATCGCCCGCGCCCTGGTTCACGACCCGGCGATTCTGCTCTGCGATGAAGCCACTTCGGCGCTGGACCCGGAGACCACGCAATCGATCCTCGGCCTGCTGCGCGAGATCAACCGGCGCCTGGGCCTGACCATCATTTTGATCACTCACGAAATGGCGGTGATCCGCGAAATCTGTGATCGCGTGGTCGTGCTCGAACGCGGGCGCGTGGTTGAGCAGGGGCCGGTCTGGGAAGTCTTCGGCAACCCGCAGCACGAAGTCAGCAAGACGCTGCTCGCACCGTTGCAGCATGCACTGCCGTCGGAGCTGCAAAGCCGCTTGCAGGCGCAACAGCAGTCCTCGGATAGCGCCGTCGTGCTGCGCCTGCAATTCACGGGTTCAGCGCAGGACGAGCCGGACATTGCCGCCCTGTTCAGCGCCCTCGGTGGCCGCGTGCGCTTGCTGCAAGGTGGCGTGGAACGGATTCAGGGCCATGCACTGGGGCAACTGCTGCTGGCGGTGACCGGTTCGCCTCTCACCGCTGAACAGTTGCGTCAGCGCGCCGGCCAATGGGCGCAACAAGTGGAGGTGTTGGGCTATGTGGTTTGATCGCTTGCTGCAGGGCTTCATCGACACGTTTTTAATGGTTGGCGTTTCGTCATTGATTGCGTTGCTGGCGGGCATTCCGCTGGCGGTGATTCTGGTCACCAGCGCCAAGGGCGGCATCTACGAAGCCCCCACGGTGAACCGCGCACTGGGTGCATTCGTGAACCTGTTTCGCTCGATTCCGTTTTTGATTTTGATGGTGGCGCTGATTCCCTTCACCCGCTTGATCGTCGGCACCACCTACGGCGTATGGGCGGCGGTGGTGCCGCTGACCATCGCCGCTACACCGTTCTTCGCGCGGATTGCCGAAGTCAGTTTGCGCGAGGTGGATCACGGCTTGATCGAAGCGGCACAGGCCATGGGCTGCCGGCGCCAGCACATCGTTTGGCACGTGCTGCTGCCCGAGGCGCTGCCGGGGATTGTCGGCGGTTTTACGATTACGTTGGTGACGATGATCAACTCATCGGCCATGGCCGGGGCGATTGGTGCCGGCGGGTTGGGGGACATTGCGTATCGGTATGGGTATCAGCGCTTTGACAGCCAGATCATGCTGACAGTGATTGTGCTGCTGGTGGCGTTGGTGGCGGTGATTCAGTTGGGTGGGGATCGGTTGGCGCGGGGCCTCAACAAACGCTGAGTACGCTGGCCGTTGTGACGCTCCCTCGCCACAAGAGCCTTTTCTCCACAGGTAAGTTTTCTCACAGGAAAATCAGCGTTTCCGAAGGCCTGATCCCTTTCCTTTGCAGGACATTTCCTAGATTATTCCGCTCGCTTGTGCCTGCCAGATCCGGTGGCTAGTCTCGGTCCGTCACTGCTCATCAGTGATCGGGTTTAGTCGCCCGGATATCATCGGGCGCACAGCGTCACCTTTTCTCAGGTGTTTTTTATTGCCTGAAAGTTATGGTGGCTGTGCGCAGGGCACCCTCGGGTGCGCCGGAGTTGCCTGATGGCCGGTCGACTAACCTGTGTGCAGCCGCCACCCCTATTCGTTTAGTCGCGATGACGGTTGGCTCCTACTAGCATCAGGAGTTTTACCAATGGAAAAATCAGTTCCCGATCCACCAGAAACCTCTTCCAACGAAGCCCTCACTGACGACCTGCTCAGAGACCGCTCCGCCCTCTACCGCGCCATCGATTTCTACCTCACCGGCGATCAACCCTCGCCACCGGATGAACTGCGGTTCTACAACGTCAGCAAAGACGTGAGCTTCGAAGACACCCAGCTCTATATCGCGGATTTGCTGCGCTGTGCCTCGGTCACGGCGTATCAGTGCGGCGACCATCTCAAGGGGGCCGACCGCGCCATGGTGTTTTCGGTCTGGCATTTACTGGAGATCGCCAAGGCGATGGTTGACCGGTCGATTGAATGCCTGGGTATGAAGCAGGGCTGAAATCGTCTTCGCGAGCAGGCTCGCTCCCACAGGGGGACGCGGTCTAATGT
>NZ_JBSVWS010000111.1:0-20354 GCF_054071155.1 Pseudomonas sp. SDO5532_S415
AGCGATCGTCCAGTCAAAGATACAGTGACTGTCACACCGCTATCGCGGGCAAGCCCGCTCCCACAGGGATTTCCGTCGGCTTAACGCCTTGTGATCACCACCTCCAGGTACTCACTCGGCACCACCAGCGACTTCTCCCCCGCCCGGTTCAGGCGGTTCAGCAGTTCGGTCATGTCGTTTTCCAGGGCCTTGGCGCCGTCCGGGGGCAGCGCCGCGAACGCCTTGTGCACCGGGCCGTACCAGCTGCGGAAGGTGTCGATGAAATGCCCGGTGTTGCGATAGCGGAAGTTGAAAGTCTTGCGCGTCACCTGGACCAGAAAGTTGCGCTCGTCGAAGTGCGTGTGCAACCAGGCTTCGGTGCCCCACTGCGAGGGCGGTTGCGCGCCCGGTGGTGGCGGCATGTGCTTGCCCAGGGTCTTGAACATCTGGCCGACGAAACCTTCCGGCGTCCAGTTGGCCAGGCCGATCCGCCCTCCGGGCCGACAGACCCGCGCCAGTTCCGCAGCCGCCTTGGGCTGGTCCGGCGTAAACATCACGCCGAAGGTGGAAAGCACGGCATCGAAACTGGCGTCTTCAAAAGGCAGCGCTTCGGCATCGGCCACTTGAAAGGTGACATTGAGGCGTTCAGCCCTCGCCCGGTCCTCGCCGCGTTCGAGCAGCGCGGCCACGTAGTCGGTCGAGGTCACAAGGCAACCCCGGCGCGCAGCGGCCAACGTGGCGTTGCCATTGCCGGCGGCGACATCCAGCACTTGTTCATCGCACAGCAGGTCGCAGGCTTCGGCCAGTTGCTCACCGACAATCTGCAGGGTGGTGCCGATCACGGCATAGTCGCCACTGGCCCAGGCGGCCATTTGACGGTTCTTCAAGGCAGTAAGATCAATGGGTGTACTCATGAATTCCGCTCCGTTGCGGGTTGGCACGCAGCCCGGCCTATTCTGCCGTGGTCGGATCGATGATGGACGTGACTTGGGAAATGCGATTGGCCGGGAAACCGCTCTGCCTGGCGTGCTCCATGATCTGCTCTTCGCTCGGCGCGATGTACACGCAGTACAGCTTGTCACCGGTGACATAACTTTGCAGCCACTGCACCTGCGGCATATCGCGCAAGGTCCTGCAGGACTTTTGCGAAGCGGCCTTCAAATCCCTTTCTGACAGTGTTACAGCGCCTGGTATCTCGCGTTCTATGACGAACTTCGGCATGGCAACCTCTCATTCTTGTTATTGATGACAGGGTCGGCAGTGACCCTGTAGGCGAACTATCGCTCCGGCGCGCGCCGGCGTCCTGCCCGATCGTCGGCCAACCTTGTCCGATCGTCCGGAGATTCCATGCCTGGCAACGACAGGCTCACAATCAAGCTCATCACTCACAACCGTCTGCCCACACGGGAATACCCCCATGGATGCCCTGTCACAGACCCTGCGCGTCGTCCGCCTGGTCGGCGCCATTTTCATCAACGCCAGGTTCACAGCGCCCTGGTGCTACCAATCGCCGACGGCCGACACCGCCGCACCGTTTCTGGAGCCGAATGCCGAACGGGTGGTGATCTTTCACCTGATCACCGAGGGCGAATGCTACGTCGAACTGGGGGACGATCCGCCCCTGCTGCTGACCGCCGGCGACGTCGTGGTTTTCCCTCAGGGCGATGCCCACCGCATGAGCTCCAGCCCCGGATTGACGCCGGCCAGTGGCGGGCGTCTGGATAAAGTCCTGGCGCGGCGACCACGGCAACTGAGCTATGGCGGTGGCGGCGCGGTGACGCGACTGGTGTGCGGTTATCTGGCCTGCGATACGCGGCTGGCGGGGATGCTGCTGACGGGACTGCCGCCAGTGGTGCGAGTCAATGTGCGCGGCTCGAATGCCGGCATCTGGCTGGAATCTTCCGTGCGTTACGCCCTGGCCGAAGCCCGCTCGCCAAGACCTGGCGGCGAAGGCGTGCTGGCGAAGCTGGCCGAGGTGTTGTTCATCGAAGTGCTGCGCCTGTACATGCACGAACACGGCAAGGGCCGCACCGGTTGGCTGGCCGGTGTCAGCGACCGGATCGTCGGCGCCGCCCTCAACGCCATGCACAAAAAACCCTGCCAGACCTGGACCCTGGATGAGCTGGCACGCACTGCCGGCACCTCAAGGTCGGTATTGGCCGAACGCTTTCAGCAATTGGTCGGGGTTTCGCCGATGCAGTACCTGACGCAATGGCGCATGTTGCTGGCGGCCAACCTGTTACGCAGCAGCAACAGTTCCTTGATCCGCATCGCCGAAGAAGTGGGCTATCAGACCGACACGGCGTTCAGTCGGGCCTTTCGACGGGAGTATGGCGCGCCGCCGGCGGCGTGGCGGCGAAGTCAGGATAAAAAAATGGCTCACAGTGCAGTGCCTGTGAGCCATTGATCGTGCGGGGTTACACAGCTGGAACAGGGGTCTTGGCGTCAGCCTTGGCCTCTTCCAGCAACTGCTGGATCATCTTCTCCTGATCATCGTAGCGACCTTCACCGAAGTGGGTGAAACGCACTTGCCCCTTGGCGTCGATCAGGTAGTGCGCGGGCCAGTACTGGTTGTCGAAGTTGCGCCAGATCGCGTAGTCGTTATCGATCGCCACCGGGTAGGTGATGCCGTACTCCTTCACCTTGTCCTTGACGTTGTCGATGATGCGTTCAAACCCGTACTCAGGGGTGTGTACGCCAACCACCACCAGGCCGTCCTTCTCGTATTTCTTCACCCAGTCCTTCACGTAAGGCAGAGTGCGTTTGCAGTTGATGCAGTCGAAGGTCCAGAAGTCCACCAGCACCACTTTGCCCTTGAGCGATTCGTTGGTCAGTGGCGGCGAGTTGATCCACTCCACGGCGCCGGACAGCGACGGCATCGCGCCCTGGGCGTTGTCCATGGAATCGGCCTTGACCTTGCTGACGAAGTAATCGACGACTTTCGGCACGGTTTCCAGCACGCCTTTCTCGACCTTGCCGATGCCTTCCGAGGACGTGTTGGCCAGCAGCACGTTGTCGGCACCGGTGGAGATCACCGCTGCACCGGCCAGCACCGCGACACCGGCGCCACGACGCAGCCAGCCCGTCACCGGGATCGACGGTTTCAAGCGATTGACCAGGCCGCGACCGGCGAAGATCAGGACGCCCAGGGACAAAGCGCTGCCCAGACCGTAGGCCACCAGCAACAGGCTGGTGTTGGCATTGGCGCCTTGCAGCATGGCACTGGTGAGGATCACCCCGAGGATCGGTCCGGCACATGGCGCCCAGAGCAGGCCGGTGGCGACGCCGATCATCAGCGACCCCAAGGGACCTGAGACTTTGCGACTGTTCGGGTCAAGGCGATTGCCCAGCAGTACGAACGGACGTGCCAGCCAGTCACCGACCCGGGCGGAGATCAGCGACAGGGCAAACAGCACCATCACGATCAGGGCCACATGGCGGCCGGCGTTGCTGGCCTGTATCACCCACTCGCTGCTGACCACGGCCAGGCTGGAGACCAGGGCAAAGGTCAAGGCCATGCCGCCGAGGGTCAGCAGGATCGACGAACGCTTGCGGTCGGCGCCGGCGAACAGGAACGGCACGACCGGCAGGATACAAGGACTGAGGACGGTCAATATGCCGCCCAGGAAAGCGATTAGGAACATGGGATCACCTTGAATAAAGAGGGTGGCAACTCACACCCGTCCCCTGTGGGAGCGAGCCTGCTCGCGAAAGCGATCTGACTGTCACATTGATATTGAATGTGCTGCCGCCTTCGCGAGCAGGCTCGCTCCCACAGTGGATCGGTGGTGTTCTGGACTCACGCGGATTGCTCTTCCAGCCATTTGCCCTGGGTCGTGCGGCTGGAGCCGTTTTCGGCCACCACCTGCCCCTGAGGCGTGCGGTTATAGCCGTCCTCGGCGAGAAGGGCATCAGCGCTCTGCTTTTCCACCGGCGTCAGTTGGAAGCAGGTGCTGCTGCCGCAAGCGCTTTGCTCTACAGCGGCATTGGCGTGTGCCGCGGCACCGGCGACGGAGAAGGCAATGGCGGTCAGGAATCGGCTGACGTTGTTCATGATTGTTTCCTCGCTTGAAATGGCATCAGTAACGGGTGATCGCAGGACTCAGTTGTCCGCGTTGCAGCTGTCGGAAATCTTGCGGTAGTCCAGGACCTGGGTTTTGTTGTGCGAATCCAGGTAAGTCAGCTGCGCATCGACCACCCCGCAGGAAGCCGAAGTGTCCTGTTTCAGCGACACCACTTTCTTGATGTCCAGTTGCGTGCCGTAGGTGTAGGTTTGAGCGCCCATATCGGCTTCGGCACGGGCCGAGAAGGTGCAGATGTTCAGGGCGGCAAACAGGCAAGCGGCGAAGATGGCTTTGTTGTTCATGGCGGATTCCTCAAGGTTTCAATAGGTAGTTCGTAAGTTGGGCCGAGGCGGTTTGGGTTTGCCTCGATGGAACCTATTAAAAGCGTGCGAGGTATCCCGTATGTGTCGGGAAATGGCGTCTGTAAATCGGTACGTATCTGAACCGCGCCGGGATACAGAGCGATACAAACCGGGGGGAAATTCGCGTTTTTTTGTCCGTGTGTATCCATCGACAAGACAGATACACTCCAATACAAACGCCTGAAGGCGAGCGGGCCAAGGCTCGATAGACTGAGCGACATCCCCCATTTGATAGAGGCAAGCCCCCATGGAACACGTCGATCACATTCTCATCGTTGACGATGACCGCGAGATCCGGGAACTGGTGGGCAACTATCTGAAGAAGAACGGCTTGCGCACCACGGTCGTGGCGGATGGTCGTCAGATGCGTACCTTCCTCGAATCCACCCCGGTGGACCTGATCGTGATGGACATCATGATGCCGGGGGACGACGGCCTGATGCTCTGCCGCGAGCTGCGCGCCGGTAAACACAAAGCCACTCCGATACTGATGCTCACCGCCCGCAACGATGAAACCGACCGCATCATCGGTCTGGAAATGGGCGCCGACGATTACCTGGTCAAGCCGTTCGCCGCCCGCGAACTGCTGGCCCGCATCAATGCCGTACTGCGCCGCACGCGGATGCTGCCTCCGAACCTGGTGGTGACCGAAACCAGTCGCCTGCTGGCCTTCGGGCGCTGGCGCCTGGACACCTCGGCCCGCCACCTGCTCGACGGCGATGGCACCATGGTCGCCCTCAGCGGCGCCGAATACCGCTTGCTGCGAGTGTTCCTCGACCACCCGCAACGGGTACTCAACCGCGACCAGTTGCTCAACCTGACCCAGGGCCGCGACGCCGACCTGTTCGATCGTTCCATCGACCTGCTGGTGAGCCGCCTGCGTCAGCGCCTGCTGGACGACGCCCGCGAACCGGCCTACATCAAGACGGTTCGCAGCGAGGGCTATGTGTTTTCCCTGCCGGTGGAAATCGTGGGAGCACCCGCATGAATCTCTCGATGCGCTGGCCTCGCACCCTGGCCTCTCGGTTGTCGCTGATTTTCCTGATCGGCCTGATCCTCGCCCAGGCGCTGTCCTTCGGTGCGCAATACTACGAGCGCTACGAAAGCGCGAAAAACACCATGCTCGGCAACCTCGAAACCGACGTCTCGACGTCCATCGCCATCCTTGACCGCTTACCGGCCGAAGAGCGCGCAGGCTGGCTGAAACAACTGGACCGGCGCAATTACCGCTATCTGCTCGATGACGGCTCGCCGGGCACCTCCATGGACATGGACATGCCCGAGGCGCCCATCGCCGTGACCTCGATCAAGGACGCCATTGGCATGGAATACCCCATGACCGTGACCGATGTTCCCGGCCCGCAGAAACGCTTTCAGGTCCATCTGAAACTGGCCGACGGCAGTCCGGTGACCATCGACGTGCGCCCTTCGATGCAGCCGCTGTCGCCCTGGCTGCCCTTCGTATTGCTCGGTCAACTGGCGCTGATGATCGCCTGCACCTGGCTGGCCGTGCGGATTGCCATTCGCCCCCTCACCCGCCTCGCCGAGGCCGTGGACACCCTCGACCCCAACACCCACCCGGTGCTGCTGGACGAAAAAGGCCCCACCGAAGTGGCCCACGCGGCCAAGGCCTTCAACGCCATGCAGGCGCGCATCGCCGCCTACCTCAAGGAACGCATGCAACTGCTGGCGGCGATCTCCCACGACCTGCAAACGCCGATCACCCGGATGAAACTGCGCGCCGAGTTCATGGACGATTGCGTAGAAAAAGACAAACTGTGGAACGACCTGGGCGAGATGGAACATCTGGTGCGTGAAGGCGTGGCCTATGCCCGCAGTGTCCACGGTGCCACCGAAGAAAGTCGCCGTACCGATCTGGACTCGTTCCTCGACAGCCTGGTGTTCGACTATCAGGACGTGGGCAAGGACGTTCAGTTGAGCGGCAAGAGCGCCGCCGTCATCGACACCCGCCCCCACGCCTTGCGCCGGGTGCTGGTGAACCTGACGGACAACGCCCTGAAATTCGCCGGTGCCGCCGAATTGCTGGTAGAAAAAAAGGCTGACGGCAGCGTGTCGGTCAAAGTCATGGACCGGGGGCCTGGCATTGCCGAAGCGGAACTGGCCCAGGTCATGGAGCCGTTCTACCGCGTGGAGAATTCACGTAACCGCAGCACCGGTGGCACCGGCCTGGGCCTGGCGATTGCACAGCAGCTGGCGTTGGCGATCGGGGGATCGCTGACCCTGAGCAATCGTGAAGGTGGGGGTTTGTGCGCCGAGCTCAAGCTGAAGGGGTAAAAAATCTCCGTTACCGCTGGTGCAGCTTCTAACTGTGGGAGCGAGCCTGCTCGCTCCCACTGATGTAGGGTTCGCAGGAAAAACCTGTGCCACTGCTGATTGCATATACGCTTAGTAAAAATCCAGCGACCGGAATACTAAGCGATGGACGACAACAGAAGGCCGATCAAGGCACGCTCTACGGGGGGGGCCAAACGCATCACCGACCTGCTGGTCAAACGCGACATTTCGCCCAATCAGATCTCCGTCGCCAGCGTGCTCTTTGCCCTCGCGGGTGCGGTTGCGCTGAACATCGATAACGGTGTCATCGGCTCGATCTGCTGCGCCGTCGGCATTCAATTGCGCCTGTTGTGCAACCTCTTCGACGGCATGGTTGCCATTGAGGGCGGAAAACAATCCGACATCGGCAGCCTCTACAACGAATTCCCCGACCGTATCGCCGACAGCCTGCTGGTTGTCGGGCTCGGCTACGCCATTGCGCAGCCGGAGCTCGGCTGGTTTGCCGCCCTGGCCGCCGCGCTGACGGCCTATGTCCGGGTGTTCGGTGGTTCCATCGGCCTGAAGCAGAACTTCATGGGTCCTATGGCCAAACAGCACCGGATGGCTGTAATGACCGTCGGCCTGGTGCTCAATGCCATCGAAACCAAGGTGTATGACACGCACTATGTGCTGTTGTTGACGCTGGTCATCATCGCCATCGGTGCAGCCGCCACCTGCGTTACCCGAACCCTGGCGATCTCCAGGCAACTGAAGGAGGCCGGCCATGTGGATCAGTAATGCCCTGATCGCGGTGCTTCGACTGCTGATCGGCGTCACCGCCCGTTGGGAAAGCCCGCCGGATCTTACGCGCCAGCGCATCTACTTCGCCAACCACACCAGCCACATGGACACCCTGGCGATCATCGCGGCCCTGCCCCCTGAAGCCAGGGTCAATGTGAAGCCGGTCGCCGCTGCCGATTACTGGGGCAAGAACCGGTTTCTCTCGTACATCTCCCAGCGGGGGCTCAATGCGGTCCTGATCGAACGCAATCCGGCACCGGGCACCAATGTGCTGGAGCCAATCTTCGATGTGGTGCGGGCCGGCCATTCGATCATCATTTTCCCGGAAGGCACTCGCTCGACCCAGGCATTGCCGGGGGCGTTCAAATCCGGGTTGTACCGGTTGAGCGAGTCCTTTCCCGATGTCGACCTGGTGCCCATCTACCTGGAAAACCTCCATCGCTCCATGCCCAAAGGCAAACACGTACCGTTGCCGATCATCTGCACGATCCGCATCGGCAACCCGCTGCCACGAATCGCAGGCGAAGAAAAACAGGTGTTCCTGGAGCGGGCGCGTGACGCCATCGTGAGGCTGTCGAAATGAGTCTTGAAGAAAAATTCCTGTGGTTCTTTGCCGCCATCGCCTGTTTGTTGGCGGTGGCGTCCGTCATTGGTCGAGTCCTGGCCAAACGGGCCACGACCGAAAGCGCGATCTCCACCATCGAAAACCTGAACCAGCGGGTGAATGCCTGGTGGGGGATGGTGATCATCTTCTTCGTGTCCTGGTTGCTGGGGCCGAATGCAACGGTGGTCCTGTTTGGTTTCATATCGCTGTTTGCGCTCAGGGAATTCATCACCCTGACCCCGACGACACTGGGTGACCATAACGCACTGTTTTCGGCATTTTTCATCCTGATCCCGCTGCAGTATCTGCTGATCGGCACCCATTGGTACTCGATGTTCACCTTGTTGATTCCGGTGTATGCCTTCCTGCTGCTGCCGGCGATTGCGGTGCTGAGCCAGGACACGGATGCCTTTCTGGAAAGAACGGCGAAGATCCAGTGGGGGGTGATGATCTGCATTTATTGCATCAGCCACGCGCCGGCGCTTTTGCTTCTGGATCTGCGGGGCTTCACCGGACAGAACGCATTGCTGCTGTTCTACCTGGTGTTCGTCGTTCAGCTGAGCGATGTGTTGCAGTACGTCTTCGGCAAGCTTTTCGGCAAACGCAAGGTCGCGCCACTGGTGAGCCCGTCAAAAACCGTGGAAGGCCTGGTGGGTGGCGGGCTGTCCGCCACGCTGATCGGCGGCTGCATGTACTGGATGACACCCTTCAGTTTCTGGCAGTCGTTGTTGATGTCACTGGTGATCGTGGTGATGGGGTTCCTCGGTGGACTGGTCATGTCGGCGATCAAACGCAGCCTCAGCGCCAAGGACTGGGGCACCATGATCAAGGGGCATGGCGGTATGCTCGACCGGATGGACTCGATCTGCTTTGCGGCGCCGATCTTCTTTCATCTGACGCGGTATTTCTTCTCCGCTTGACCTGCAGACAACTTTCCCTGTGGGAGCGAGCCTGCTCGCGAAGAGGTCGGCACATTCAATATTGATGTGATCTGACACTCCGCCTTCGCGAGCAGGCTCGCTCCCACAAGGGATACTGTGTTGTGTCAGGCAACTACGCCGACAACCCCTTCCCCATGCATCTGCCGCAGCAACACCAGGCCATTATCGAAGAACTCTGGCGACCCAGTCATCCCCGCCTCCTCCGCCAACCCTTGCAGCTGCGCACGTCCATTCAACTCGGGAAACTCACCGATGCGCTGCAACAACCGCCACGCCAACGGGGTCAACGCGGAGAACTTCACACTCCAGTCTTCGGCCCGGCGCACCAGCAGGAGCGTCGGTTGCTCCGGTACGGTATCCGGCTGGTAACCGGGTCCCACCAACTGCACCGGCCAGGCATACGCCAGCGGCCAGGCCAGTGGCGAAACCTGCAACGGGCGATCCAGCAACGCCTCAGCATCGCCGGAGGGCAACGGCTCGGCCTCGGATTGTTGCAGGGCCATTTCCACCCATTCGTAGTGTGCCAGCTCCACCATGAATGGCGGCCATGAACCGTCGTTCAGCGCCGCCGGTTCAGCGGCGAGAAACTCGACGAACTCCTCGGCAATTTCACCGAATTTCGGTGTATGGGCGCGGTAATCCCGCAGGAACATCCGGACCAGTTCCCGCCAGCGATTTTCACCGAGAATCTTCACCAGCACCGGAAAGGTGCCGCTGATCAGCGACGACAAATTGTTGAACACCAGTTCGCGGTATACCCGGGCCCGCGCCGGGTCCATTTCCGGGGGTGGCGCACAGTGGTCGGGATCGCGCAGGTACTGGCCCATGCTGCTTTGCTGATCAAACAACGAGCGCTTAGCCACGGTTCACCTCCCGGGTCTGCAACCGGCGAATGGTCTGCAATTCAGCGACCAGCTCGGAAAACGCCGGAAAGTTGAAATCCCGCTCCAGCAAGGTCGGTTGCGCGCCGAACCGAGTATAGGCCTCGGACAATAACGACCACACCGCCGGTTTGACCGATGCGCCATGGGTGTCGATTTTCAAGGTGTCGGATTCATCGAAGTGCCCGGCGATGTGCATGGCCACCACACGGTCCGCATCGATGCCGGCCAGGAAGGAACGTGGATCGAAGCCGTGGTTGATCGAATTGACGTAGACGTTGTTGACGTCCAGCAACAGGTCGCAATCAGCTTCGCGCAGCACGGCGTTAGTGAAGGTCACCTCGTCCATGTCCTGCTGTGGCGCAGCGTAGTAGGAGACGTTTTCCACTGCCAGGCGTCGACCGAGAATGTCCTGGGCCTGACGGATGCGCGCGGCGACGTGATGCACCGCTTCTTCGGTAAAGGGCAGCGGCAACAGGTCGTAGAGGTGACCGTCATCGCTGCAGTAACTCAGGTGCTCGCTGTACAGCGGCACATTGTAGTGATCGAGAAACACCCGCACCTCTTGCAAAAACCCGACGTCCAGCGGCGATGGCCCGCC
Organism: Pseudomonas sp. SDO5532_S415; assembly: GCF_054071155.1. Lineage (NCBI taxonomy): Bacteria > Pseudomonadati > Pseudomonadota > Gammaproteobacteria > Pseudomonadales > Pseudomonadaceae > Pseudomonas > Pseudomonas sp. SDO5532_S415. Next base: position 10,508 of record NZ_JBSVWS010000111.1, read on the forward strand.
CAGGGACAGCGACAAACCGTGGCACGACAACGGATAACGCTCGGCCAGAGCCCGCAGCGCCGCGCCATGGGCGCCGCCGATGCCGATCCAGTTCTCCGGCGCGACTTCCAGAAAATCGAAATGGCCGGCCGGAGCCGTCTGGAGGTCTTTCATTAAACCGCGACGCAAGCCGAGCCCGGCGCTGGCCTTGGCTGATGTGATGGGGGTCTGCATGGTGTCGATCTCAAGGTTGTCAGAACGTAATCACAGTTAACCGAAGCGGTGTATCGGCTCTGTGTTGCGCGCCGACGGAAAACGGCAGGACTTGTATCTTCGGGGGGCCTGTACACACTGCGATACACTTTCCCAAGAGCCCCCCTCCGTTCGGCTTTACGCCAGGTCGTACTTCTCACGCACCAGATGGCCGATGCCCATGCGATCCAGCACAGGCATCGGGCACAGGAAGGTCACGCGCACGGTGCCCGGCAAGCGACTGATATCGATGGAGCCGGTGATGGTCGCGCGGTTGAGCACTTCGTCGTAAGGCAGGCCGGTGACGTCAGCCGCACGCTGCAAGCCGTTCTCCACCGCCAGGTTGAGGTTTTCGCCGCTGCCGATAAAGGTGATCGGGCCGCTCTGCTCGATCTCGTGCTGGCCCCAACGCTCGCCCAGTGCGCGGACGCTGGCCCGTTGTTCGGCGTTCATGGGGCGCGCCATTGGCGGCAAGTCATCGAGGTTTTGCAGGAGGATCGGGCCTTCCAGCGTCAGGTTTTTCACCACCTGCACCACCACTTCGGTTTCCCCGGAGCAATCGGTGGCATGCCCGGCGATCTCGCCATTGCCCTGCTGGGCATGCATGTCGCCCATGTAAACCCCGGCCCCCGGCACTTTTACCGGGCAGATCAACACGCAACCTTCGCGGATCGAGTTGGTGTCCATGTGGCCGTCGGTCTTGGCCGCGTGCAGCTCTTCGCGGGTCATGCCGAAACGGTGCGGTGCGTTGATCAGGTATTGGCCGAAATCGGCGCAGTTGTGCGAGTCGGGCAAATCGCGGGACGGCAGGGTGCCGATGTTGCCGAGGAACGGGCGCATGTGCGCGGCAACCCCGGGAATATCGGCGCGGGCCAGGGACAGGATCGAATGTTGCGCGGCGAATTCCGGCAGCGCCGACATTTCGCAGGCATCGCCGGCCAGTCGGTTGGCGATGTCCTGGTTGACCGTCAGGCTGACCTGGTTCTGCGCATCGAACACGATCACATAGCCGTGGCTGAAACGAAACGCGCTGACCTCGGCACCACAGTTGTTGCAGCGAATCGCGTCTTCGCCAATGCCTTCGACATGACTGGCCGGATGTTCGGTGCCGCAATTGGAGCAGAATTTGGAGACGAACGGATCGCCGTTGTAGCGCCCCTCGACGAAGGACATGACCCCGGAGGAAGTGGCCAGCGAGGTGACACGCATGCTTTTGATCTTGATCGCCACCGCGTCGCCGATTTGCGCACCGACGATAGCCACCGGTTGCGTCACTTCATGGCCGCCTTCAAACGCTGGCGTGATCATCGGTCCCCAACAGCCTGGCGGCGTCCCGGTGATCAGGGTGCCGCCGTCGGCCAGCGGACCGAGCATCGGCTGACTCGGGCCGATGATGCCGTTGGTGTAACGATCGACCCGCAGGCGATCGACTGGCGGGGTGTCGAGATTGGATTCAGGCACAGGCGTTGTCATTGTGGTCCCCTTGGCCGCATCAGGCGCGGCACAGAGTCGAAAGCGAACGGCCGCCGACGCAGGCGGCCAGGGAAAGGGTCTTGGCCGCCACGGTTCAACGGCGCCAAAACAACCTGAACAGTTCATCGCAGGTTTGTATCTGGTCTGTGTTCGGTGGTGGCTTTGAGTTCGGGCGGACTGTATCGGGAGACCGGTTTGATACATTTGGATACATTCGATCCTCGATGTCACTGCCGAGCCCTGTGGGAGCGAGCCTGCTCGCGAAAGCTGCCTTTGAGTCGAAAGGGAGTTGCCTGACCCACCGCCTTCGCGAGCAGGCTCGCTCCCACAAAGGACCCTCGTCGCCTGAGATAGCGCCCTTCTCTCCCCGAACTAAACTTAACCCACGCAGGACGTGCCTTTGTCCTGTTCATTCTCACGACCACCGCCCAGGGCGAACGTGTCGACCACCAACGCCTCTGGACCGTGATCCCTCCCGAAGGAGCACACGTGATGGACGAGGCCAGACTCAACGATTTCATGGGCAAACTGGTTAACGACATGGGCGGCGCAGCGATGCTCGCCAATGTCATCCTCGGCGAAGAACTCGGTCTGTACCGGGCCATGGCCGACAGCCAGCCGATCAGCCCCGAAGCACTTGCCGCCAAGACCGGTTGCAACCCCCGCCTGGTGCGCGAATGGCTCAGCGCCCATGCCGCCTCCGGCTACATGGAACACATCGGTGGTCAGTTCCGCCTGCCCGAAGAACAAGCCCTGGCCCTGGCCATCGAAGACTCGCCGGTCTACATCGCTGGGGGTATGGGGGTGGTCGCGTCGTTCTTCCATGACAAGGACAAACTGGTAAACGCCATGCGCGGCAACGGCGCCCTGCCCTGGGGCGATCACCATCCGTGCATGTTCAGCGGCACGGAACGGTTCTTCCGGCCCGGCTACAAGGCGCACCTGATCGCCGAATGGCTGCCGGCCCTCGACGGCGTGATGGCCAAACTGGAGGCTGGTGCCAAAGTGGCGGACATCGGCTGCGGCCATGGCGCATCGACGGTGATCATGGCCCAGGCCTTCCCCAATTCGCGGTTCGTCGGTTTCGACTACCACGCGCCCTCCGTCACCGTCGCGACCCAGCGTGCCGAGGAAGGCGGCGTGTCCGGCCGGGCACGGTTCTTCCAGGGCACGGCGAAAAGCTACCCCGGCGACGACTATGACCTGGTCTGCTATTTCGACTGCCTGCACGACATGGGCGATCCGGTGGGCGCGGCCAAGCATGCCTACGAGTCGTTGAAGCCGGACGGCACGGTGTTGCTGGTGGAGCCGTTCGCCCACGATTCGCTGGATGACAACATCACCCCGGTCGGCCGGTTGTTCTACGCCGCTTCGACCTTCATCTGCACGCCGAACTCGCTGTCCCAGGAAGTCGGCCTCGGGCTCGGTGCCCAGGCAGGCGAGGCGCGGTTGCGCAAAGTCTTCACCGAGGCGGGATTCAGCACATTCCGGCGGGCTACGGAGACGCCGTTCAACCTGATACTTGAAGCCCGCAAGTAACACGTTCCCCTGTAGGAGCGAGCATGCTCGCGATGGAAGACAAAACACCGCGGGGCCTCAGGTCGCCAGTGTTATCGTTGACGTCCATCGCGAGCATGCTCGCTCCTACAGTGTGTATTGAGGTGACCCGGAGTGTTGGACAGCCAGATCCACAACCAGCTCGACCGCCTCCAGCAACTCATGACCGACGAGCCATTCGTGGTCCTGACCGGTGCCGGCATCAGCACCCCGTCTGGCATTCCGGACTATCGCGACAACCAGGGTGTGCGGCGCGGCCGGCAGCCAATGATGTATCAGGAATTCCTCTCGGCGCCCGAATCCCGGCGACGTTATTGGGCCAGGGCGATGCTCGGCTGGCCGCGCGTGCGCCAGGCTCAGCCGAACGTGGCCCACGACACACTGGCCCGCTTGCAAAGCAATCGGCAAATCAGCGGGCTGATCACCCAGAACGTCGACACCCTGCATGACCAGGCCGGCAGCCATGACGTGATCGAACTCCACGGCAGCCTGCACCGGGTGTTGTGCCTGGACTGCGGAAAACGCAGCGAGCGCGACTCGATCCAGTACCTGATGGAAGCGCAAAACCCTTATTTGGCCGGCGTGGACGCCGTGCAGGCCCCGGATGGCGACACCCTGCTGGACCCTGCTTTCGAATCGCGTTTCCAGGTCCCGCAATGCCCCCATTGCGCGGGTGAACGGATGAAGCCGGACGTGGTGTTTTTTGGCGAGAATGTCGCCCAGGAAACGGCGGCAAAAGCCATGGCCGCGGTGGAAAAGGCGGCGGGGTTACTGGTGGTGGGCTCGTCGCTGATGGCGTACTCGGCGTTTCGCCTGTGCCGGGCGGTGGTGGATCAGGGCAAGCCATTGCTGGCGATCAACCTGGGCAAGACGCGGGCGGATGAGATTCTGGATTTGAAGATCGAAGGGTCGTGCGAGCAACTGTTGCCGCTATTGGCACAACGCCTGCACCTCTGACGAAACCGAATCCCTGTGGGAGCGAGCCTGCTCGCGAAGAGGCCGACACATTCAGCCTCTATGTCGACGGGCACACCGCCTTCGCGAGCAGGCTCGCTCCCACAGTGGATTGTGATCAATGCATGGAAAGTTGTTGGCCGAAGTTCTCTTCTTTGAACACATCAAACAACGCCTGCGCCGCCGCCGACAGCTCTCCCCCCGGCAAGGTCAGCACGCCGATCGCCCGCTCCACCACCGGGTCGCGCAGGGTGATGCAACGCGCGCCCAGTTCGCGCATTTGCCCGGCGCACAAGGCCGGCACGGCGCTGACGCCCAACCCGCTGGCGACCATGCGCCCGACGGTCGCCAGTTGATGGCTTTCAAACTCCACCGGCAGCTTCATGCCCCGAACCTGCAAATGCTCTTCCAGCATCACCCGCACCGTCGACGGCCGTTGCAAGGTGATGAACGGTTCCTTGAGCAAGGTTTGCCAGTCGATTTGATCCAGCTCGACCAGTGGCGAGTCATGGGGCACCACCGCCACGAACCGGTCGATGTACAGCGGGGTGAATTGCAGCGAGGAACTCATGGTCGGCTCGAACGCCACCCCCAGTTCCACCTGGCGGTCACGGACCATTTCCAGTACCTGCTCGTTGATCACATCGTTGACCGTGACGTTGACATTCGGGTACCGGGCGCGGAATGTCTTGAGGATCGGTGGCAGCAGGTTACCTGCGAAAGAAGGCATGGCCGCCAGGGTTACGCGGCCGCGCTGCAGAGTGAAACGCTGGCGCAGTTCATCCTCGGCATTGTCCCAGTCGGCGATCAGGCGACGCGCCAAAGGCACCAGAGCTTCGCCCTCGGCGGTCAGTGCCACGTTGCGGGTATTGCGGGTGAACAGCCGTCCACCAAGGCCCTCTTCCAGCGCCTTGATGGTCAGGCTCAGGGCCGATTGCGACAGGTGCAGGCGATCGCAAGCCACGGCGAAACTCAGGCTCTGGGCCACGGCCAGAAAGGCGCGGATCTGCTTGATGGTCATGGTCGCTTCGCTCCAGTTGTAAGCTACAAGCTTCAAGCTGCAAGTTGAAAAGCAGCGATTTGTTGAGTTTTATGAATTAATCAACATTAAAAATCAACTTAACAAATGAATTCTCTGGCGCGACACTCAACCCCATACGGCTAGCCAGCCGCCCACAAAGAATAAAAGAGGTGCATATGGCAGGTTTCGACAAGCGCGTGAGTTCCTACGAGGAAGCCCTGGCAGGTCTTGAAGACGGCATGACCGTGATCGCTGGCGGCTTCGGCCTGTGCGGCATCCCGGAAAACCTGATCGCCGAGATCAAGCGCAAAGGCACCCGCGACCTCACCGTCGTGTCCAACAACTGCGGCGTCGACGGTTTCGGTCTCGGCGTGCTGCTGGTAGACCGGCAGATCAGCAAAGTGGTGGCCTCCTACGTCGGCGAGAACAAGCTGTTCGAAGAGCAACTGCTCAAAGGCGAAATCGAAGTCACCCTGACTCCCCAAGGCACCCTCGCCGAAAAAATGCGTGCGGGTGGCGCCGGCATCCCGGCCTTCTTCACCGCCACCGGCGTCGGCACCCCGGTCGCTGAAGGCAAGGAAGTGCGCGAATTCCATGGCCGCAAGTACCTGATGGAAGAATCCATCACCGGTGACTTCGCCATCGTCAAAGGCTGGAAAGCCGACCATTTCGGTAACGTGATCTATCGCCACACCGCCCAGAACTTCAACCCGCTGGCCGCCACCGCCGGCAAGATCACCGTGGTTGAAGTCGAAGAAATCGTCGAACCCGGCGAGCTGGACCCGTCGCAGATCCACACCCCTGGCATCTACGTCGATCGGGTCATTTGCGGCACGTTCGAGAAGCGCATCGAACAGCGCACCGTGCGTAAATGATCCCCTGCCCCCGGACCGAATGAAGGAATAACAACAATGGCACTTTCCCGCGAACAAATGGCTCAACGCGTCGCCCGCGAAATGCAGGACGGCTTCTACGTGAACCTGGGCATCGGCATCCCGACCCTGGTCGCCAACTACATCCCCGAAGGCATGGAAGTCATGCTGCAGTCGGAAAACGGCTTGCTGGGCATGGGTCCTTTTCCTACTGAAGAAACCATCGATGCCGACATGATCAACGCCGGCAAACAAACCGTGACCGCGCGCATCGGCGCTTCGATCTTTTCCTCGGCCGAGTCCTTCGCGATGATTCGCGGCGGTCATGTCGACCTGACCGTGCTCGGCGCCTTTGAAGTCGACGTGCAAGGCAACATCGCCTCGTGGATGATCCCCGGCAAGCTGGTCAAGGGCATGGGTGGCGCCATGGACCTGGTGGCGGGTGCAGACAACATCATCGTGATCATGACCCACGCGTCCAAGGACGGTGAATCCAAGCTCCTGTCTCAATGCAGCCTGCCCCTGACCGGCGCCGGGTGCATCAGGCGTGTGCTGACCGACCTGGCCTACCTGGAAATCGAAAACGGCGCGTTCATTCTCAAAGAGCGTGCACCGGGTGTCAGCGTCGAAGAGATCGTCGCCAAAACCGCCGGTAAACTGATCGTGCCGGACCACGTTCCGGAAATGCAGTTCGCCGCCCAGTGAGGAATCATTCCATGCAAGAAGTCGTCATTGTTGCCGCCACGCGCACCGCGATCGGCAGTTTCCAGGGTGCCCTGGCCAATGTTTCCGCGGTTGACCTGGGTGCTGCGGTGATCCGTCAACTGCTGGTGCAAACCGGCCTGGATCCCGCGCAAGTCGATGAAGTGATCATGGGCCAGGTGTTGACCGCCGGCGCCGGGCAAAACCCTGCGCGTCAGGCCTCGATCAAGGCCGGCCTGCCCTTCGCCGTACCCGCCATGACCTTGAACAAGGTCTGCGGCTCGGGCTTGAAAGCCCTGCACCTGGCTACCCAGGCCATTCGCTGCGGCGACGCCGATGTGATCATCGCCGGCGGCCAGGAAAGCATGAGCCTGGCCAACTACGTCATGCCTGGTGCTCGCACCGGCCTGCGCATGGGGCACGCGCAAATCGTCGACACCATGATCAGCGACGGCCTGTGGGACGCGTTCAACGATTACCACATGGGCATCACCGCCGAAAACCTGGCCGAGAAGTACAGCCTGAGCCGCGAGCAGCAGGATGCCTTCGCCGCCGCCTCGCAGCAGAAAGCCACGGCCGCCATCGAAGCCGGGCGTTTTGTCGATGAGATCACGCCGATCCTGATCCCGCAGCGCAAGGGTGATCCGCTGTCCTTCGCCACCGACGAACAGCCACGGGCCGGCACCACCGCCGAATCCCTGGGCAAGCTGAAAGCGGCCTTTAAAAAGGACGGTTCGGTCACCGCCGGCAACGCTTCGTCGCTGAACGACGGGGCCGCCGCCGTGATCCTGATGAGCGCGGAAAAAGCCAAGGCCCTGGGTCTGCCGGTGCTGGCGAGAATCGCTGCCTACGCCAACGCCGGCGTGGACCCGGCGATCATGGGCATCGGCCCGGTATCGGCCACTCGCCGCTGCCTGGACAAGGCCGGTTGGTCCATCGATCAACTAGACCTGATCGAAGCCAACGAAGCCTTTGCCGCGCAATCGCTGGCCGTGGCCAAGGACCTGGAATGGGACCTGGACAAGGTCAACGTCAATGGCGGCGCCATCGCCCTCGGCCACCCGATCGGTGCCTCGGGCTGCCGCGTGCTGGTGACCCTGCTGCATGAAATGATCAAGCGTGACGCCAAGAAAGGCCTCGCCACCCTGTGCATCGGTGGTGGTCAAGGCGTGGCATTGGCGATCGAGCGGGCTTAAGCCAGGCAAGCTCCAACAGTGGCGAGGGAGCTCCCTCGCCACAGTTTTTGTGTCAGGCGGTGAAGCCACCGTCGGCAATAATGTCGGCGGCGGTGACGAACGCCGCTCCGGGACTGGCCAGGAAAGCCACGACGCTGGCGATATCTTCGGGTTTGCCGTAACGGCCGATGGCGATGCCGGGGCTGACAATCTGGCTGACCGGGCCGCCGTCCGGGTTCATGTCAGTGTCGGTCGGGCCTGGGTGGACGGTGTTGACGGTAATGCCCTTGGGTCCGAGATCACGGGCCAGGCTGCGGTTGAAACCGGCGATGGCGCCTTTGGTCAGGGTGTACAGCGAAGCGGTGGGGAACGCGGCGTAATGGGTCATCGACGAACCGATGTGGATAATCCGACCGCCCGTCTTCATGTTGCGCGCCGCTTCCTGGGTGGCAACAAACACTCCGGTGACGTTGACCGCGATCATGCGTTGATAGTCGTCGAAGCTGATGTCCTCAATCGGCCCGCCCAAGGCGATGCCGGCGTTATTGACCAGAATGTCCAGGCTGCCAAACGCTTCGAGGGTGCGCGTCACCGCCCCACGCACCGCCACCGGATCACCGGCATCGGCGGCAATCGCCAGGGCACGGCCGCCCGCGGCTTCGATGGCCTGCACCACCTCAAAAGCTTTGGTCGGGGATGCGCTGAAGGTCAGCACGACGTTGGCACCGTCGGCCGCCAGGCGCTTGGCGATGGCCGCGCCGATGGAACGGGAACCGCCAGTGACCAGTGCGGTTTTGCCGGCAAGAGGAAGTTGAGACGTCATTTATTTCACTCCGTGGGTTGGGGATGGAGTAAATACTGCGCTTGCCATTGGTACCTGATTAGCGGGTAATGACTTGAATGATTTTCAAGCCTTGCTAACAGGTGTCCACCGTGGAAACCCTCGCCAACCTCGAATCCTTTGTGCGCAGCGCCGAAACCGGCAGCTTTTCCGCGGCCGCCCGTTTGCTCGCACTGACCCCGGCCGCCGTCAGCCGCAATGTGGCGATACTCGAGCGCAACATCGGTGTGCGCCTGTTCCAGCGCTCCACCCGCAAGCTGTCGCTGACCGAGGCTGGTGAGCGTTTCCTGGCCAACATCGGCGGGAACCTGGAAGCGTTGCAAGCGGCGATCGACGCAGTCACTACCGACCGGGGCACGCCTGCGGGCGTACTCAAGGTCAGCCTGGCGCCGACCTTCGGCATCGGCCATATCCTGCCGCTGCTGCCGGAATTCCTTGCGCGCTACCCGCTGATCCGCCCGCAATGGCATTTCGAAAACCGCGCCGTGGACCTGATTGCCGAAGGTTACGACGCAGCCATCGGCGGTGGCTTCGAATTGACGCCGGGGGTCGTCTCGCGAACGTTGGCGCCGGCGCAGGTGGTGGCCGTTGCATCACCGGCTTATCTGGCTGCATGCACTGCACCCGCCAGCCCGGCGGATCTGTCCCGGTATCAGGGCATCGTGATGCGCGGCACCCGCACCGGGCGCATTCGCCAGTGGGTCATGCGCGATGCCGCGGGAAATGAGGAACTGGCCAGTCTGAACGAAAACATCGTGCTCAACGATCCTGCCGCCATGCGTGAAGCCGCGATCCTCGGTCTGGGCGTGACGTTGCTGGTGTTGTCCGATGTGTTGCCGAACATCCAGCGTGGTGAACTGGTGCGGCTGTTGCCGGACTGGCATGGCGATGCAGGGGTGATTTCGCTGTACTACCCGAGCCGGACATTGATGCCGGCCAAGACCCGGGTGTTTATTGATTTTGTAGTGAAAGCATTTCAGCCATAGACCGTTCTTCGCGAGCAGGCTCGCTCCCACAGTTT
>NZ_JBSVWS010000112.1:0-20351 GCF_054071155.1 Pseudomonas sp. SDO5532_S415
GACGCGTTTAATCAGGAGCACGCGTTATTATTAACGTCCATCGCGAGCAAGCTCGCTCCTACAGACGAGAAAGAAACAGGCAAAAAAAACCGCCAGCCCCGAAGGACCAGCGGTTTTTTGAAGATCGGCGCTAAGGCTTAGTAACCCAGCGCGAAGTCTTCTTCTTTCATGTCCATCAGGTTGTTGGCGCCCGACAGCATGGTTGCAACGTGAGTGCGGGTACGCGGCAGGATGCGCTGGAAGTAGAAGCGCGCAGTCTGCAGCTTGGCGGTATAGAACGCCTCCTCGGAAGTGCCGGCAGCCAGTTTCTCGGCCGCCAGGCGCGCCATGTCGGCCCAGAAATAGGCCAGGCAGGCGTAACCGGAGTACATCAGGTAGTCCACCGAGGCCGCGCCGACTTCTTCGCGATCCTTCATGGCAGCCATACCGACCTTCATGGTCAGCTCGCCCCATTCCTTGTTCAGTGCAGCCAACGGTGCAACGAACTCTTTGACCGCTTCGTTACCTTCGTGGGTCTGGCAGAACTTGTGCACGATCTTGGTGAAACCTTTGAGGGCTTCGCCTTGAGTCATCAGTACTTTACGACCCAGCAGGTCGAGTGCCTGGATGCCGGTGGTGCCTTCGTACAGCATGGAAATGCGGCTGTCGCGAACGTTCTGCTCCATGCCCCACTCGGCGATGAAACCGTGGCCGCCATAGATCTGCACGCCGTGGTTAGCCGATTCGAAACCGACTTCGGTCATGAAGGCTTTGGCAATTGGGGTCATGAACGCCAGCAGTGCGTCGGCTTTCTTCTTCTCTTCTTCGTCCACGCCGTACTTGACGATGTCGACTTGCTTGGCGGTGAAGTAAACCATCGCACGGTTGCCTTCGGCGAACGCCTTCATGGTCAACAGCATGCGGCGTACGTCAGGGTGCACGATGATCGGGTCGGCCGCTTTGTCCGGCGCTTTCGGGCCAGTCAGCGAGCGCATTTGCAGGCGATCGCGAGCGTATTTCAGGCCGCCCTGGAAGCCGACTTCAGCGTGGGCCAGGCCTTGCAGCGCGGTACCCAGGCGTGCGGTGTTCATGAAGGTGAACATGCAGTTCAGGCCTTTGTTCGCCGGGCCGATCAGGTAACCGGTGGCCGCGTCGAAGTTCATCACGCAGGTGGCGTTGCCGTGGATGCCCATCTTGTGTTCCAGGGAACCACAGGACACCGCGTTACGTGCACCGATCGAACCGTCTGTGTTCGGCAGGAATTTCGGCACGATGAACAGGGAAATGCCTTTGGTACCGGCCGGTGCGTCCGGCAGGCGGGCCAACACGATGTGGACGATGTTGTCGGCCATGTCGTGTTCACCGGCCGAGATGAAGATCTTGGTACCGGAGACTTTGTAGGAACCGTCGGCCTGAGGCTCGGCCTTGGTGCGCAGCATGCCCAGGTCGGTACCGCAGTGAGGTTCGGTCAGGCACATGGTGCCGGTCCACTCGCCGGACACCAGCTTGGTCAAGTAAGCCTCTTGCTGCTCAGGCGTGCCGTGCTCGGAGATGGTGTTCATTGCGCCGTGCGACAGGCCCGGGTACATGCCCCACGACCAGTTGGATTCGCCCACCATTTCGCTGATGGCCAGACCCAAGGATTCCGGCAGGCCTTGACCGCCGTGCTCGACGTCGTGGGCCAGGCTTGGCCAGCCGCCTTCGACGAACTGCTTGTACGCTTCCTTGAAGCCAGTCGGGGTCTTAACGCCGGACTCGCTCCAGGTGCAGCCTTCAAGGTCGCCCACACGGTTCAGCGGAGCCAGTACCTGCTCACAAAACTTGGCGCCTTCTTCGAGAATGGCGTCAACCATGTCCGGAGTTGCGTCCGCGCAAGCCGGAAGGCTCTGATAGTGCGCTTCGTAGCCGAGCAGTTCGTCACGAACGAAGCGAATATCACGCAAGGGGGCCTTGTAGTCAGGCATAGCGATAAACCTCTGCTGATGTAACCGGGAATGAACGACCGCGTGGATTTGTTGTGGCGGTCAAACAGTTGTTTGAAACATACGTTTACGCCAAAAGCTTGTCAAGCGCCGATCTTTTGCCATTCGTCATCGCCCCATCGCCACACCCACGCGCACGGCAACGCAACGGCGCTCGACGAGCTACACGCAGTGTAGGAAAGAATAGTTTGCAGAGAAGGACTTACGCAGAAAAACGCCGCGAATGATCGCGGCGTCGGCGTTGCGGGTTCAGAAGCGTCAGGCGAAGGTATCGATCAACGTACCGAGCATTTCATCGGATGCCTTGGCAACTTTGACACCCAGTTCCACCTGAAATTTACCCTGGGCCATCTCCACCATGCTGCTGGTCAGGTCCGATTGCTGGCTGCGATCGACCGAACGCAGGCGATCAACCTGAACCTCGGATGACTGGCTGGTGACCGAGCGCTCGATCGTATTATTGGCGATCTGCCCGGCGGCTTGATCAACACGGTTCTGCCCTGTCTGAATAGTGCTCAGACCGGCGTAAAAAGCAGTGCTTCCTGAGATTTCCATGGGAGGACTCGTCCTTGCAAAGGATCAACAGCGGGCATTGAAGCAGACGCGTGAGCAAAACGCCCGACAAAAACACTAATGGCACAGTGCCTTGTCATAGACAAAGCCCACACCTTCAGTCCAGCAAATCCAGCTGAAGATGCTCCGCCACCGCTTCGGCCGTGACCAACTTGAGTTTCGGCACCCGCCCAAGACACGGCGCCGGGATTCGCTCGGCCAGTGTCGCCAGGTTCTCTTCCAGCCGCGAGGTCTTGGCATCGATGATATTGGCCACCCACCCCGCCAGTTGCAAACCGTCCTGGGCGATGGCCTCGGCGGTCAGTAACGCATGGTTGATGCACCCCAGGCGCACGCCGACCACCAGAATCACCGGAAGACCCAGCGCCATCGCCAGGTCCGACAGATTGTCCTGATCCGCCAGCGGCACGCGCCAGCCACCGGCGCCTTCGATCAAGGTGAAGTCGGCTTGCATGTCGAGAATCTGCTGCATCGGCACCAACAGCGACTGCACCGTCAATGCCACACCCGCCTCGCGTGCCGCCAGGTGCGGGGCAATGGGCGGTTCGAAGGCGACCGGATTGACCTGTTGATAAGTCAGCGGCACCGAGCATTCCGCCTGCAGCGCCAACGCATCGGCGTTGCGCAAGCCTTTGGGCGTGACATCGCAACCGGAGGCGACCGGTTTACCCGCCGCTGTGCTCAGGCCCGCAGACCTTGCGGCGTAGAGCAAACCGGCGGCCACCGTGGTTTTGCCGACATCGGTGTCGGTGCCGGTGATGAAATAGGCTGCGCTCATAAGGGTTTCTCCATAACGGCGTACACCACTTGATAAGTCGCCGGCAGGCCCTGGGCCTGACGAAACTGCTCATAGGCCTCGATCAACCCCAGAATCCGCGCCCGACCGGTCAGTCCACCCGGCCGACCAGGGTTGAGGTTGTGCGCGCCCAGCGCCTTGAGCTCATGGGTCAGGCTGCGCACATCCGGGTAGTACAGCACGTGGGGACGGGTTTGCAGACTGATCGGCTGCAAACCGCTGGCCGCGCATAACTGCTGATAATCCGCGAACTCACGGAAGCGGTTGACGTGCACCATGCCATCCACCTGCCGCCAACTGTCACGCAGTTCAAACAACGTGCCCACGCACAGACTAGCAAACGCGAAAATTCCGCCAGGCTTCAGCACGCGATGAGCCTCGCTGAGTACCGAAGCGAAGTCCGCGCACCACTGCACCGCCAGGCTGGAATAGATCAGGTCGCAGGTCGAATCGCGCAGCGGAAGATTCTCGGCATCGCCAGCGATGAAGTGCGTGGCGCCGCCCAATGGTCGGGCGTGATTGAGCATGCCTTCGGCGATGTCCAGCGCCACGCCGTGCCCCGTCGGGAACCGCTCACCCAGCGCGCGACTGAAATGCCCGGTGCCACAGCCCAGGTCGAGCCAGCGCCCCGGGACGAAATCGTCCGGCAAACGGCTCAGCAGCTGGCTGCCGACATCACGCTGCAATTCGGCCACGCTGTCATAACTCTCCGCGGCACGGGAGAAGGAAGCCGCTACCTGGCGTTTGTCAGGCAACCCCCCAGGTGGGGTGGGAAGGGATAAGTCAGTCATCGCCGCACTCATGCAAAAAGGCCTGGATCGCCCCCGCCACACCGTGGGGATCTTCCAGAAGAAACGCGTGGCTGGCCTGTTCGATCAGGCCGATTTCGACATCGGGCAGCAACGTCAGCACGTCGCCCGCCACTTCGGCAGGCACCAGCCCGTCGAGGCCGGCGAACAGGTGCAACTGTGGACCGCGAAAAGCCTGCAAGGCTTGCCGGGTATCCAGTTGCGCGAGCACTTCCAGGCCGCTCATCAACATGGGTGCTGCGCTATGTGGCGCACCACCGAGCAGCAACCGAGACAACCCGCGCGGGTCTTCGGCGCCTTGTGCGCAGAGCAACGAAAAGCGTTTCAAAGTCATGCGCGGGTCGGCGATGCAGTTCGCCAGAAACGCATCGAAGGTTTCCCCGGGCATCGCGCTTGGCCACTGCTCATGGGCGACAAAAGAAGGGTTACTGGCCAGCGTAAACAAGCCGCAGCACCGATCACCGCGACGCGCCGCCAACTGCGACGCAAGCATGCCGCCCAGCGACCAGCCGCCGAGCCAGGTGTCCTGGGGGATCGTCGAGTCGAGCTCATCGAGCCATTCTTCAGGATCGCTCGATTCCAGTTCCGGCAATGGCTCGATTTCCACCCGCAGGTGCTCGTCCAGGCCTTGCAGGGCCGCGGCCAAGGGTTCCAGCGGCGAAATTCCGAGGCCCCAGCCGGGCAGCAGAATCAGTCGGTCACGCATCGCTTGGCTCCGGTCCAAGTTGTTTAAAACAATCGGCCAGTCCCTCTAACAATAGCTGCACCTGCGCTTCGCTGTGAGCGGCGGTCAGGGTCACGCGCAGACGGGCGCTACCGGCAGGCACGGTCGGCGGGCGGATCGCGGTCACCATCAAGCCGCGTTCGCGCAGCATCTGCGACAAGCGCACCGCGCGCCCGGCGTCGCCAATCATGATCGGCTGGATCGGCGTGAAGCTGTCCATCAGTTCCAGGCCGATCTGCTCGGCGCCCTGGCGGAACTGACGGATCAGCGTCTGTAAATGCTCACGACGCCAGTGCTCGCTGCGCAGCAGATCCAGGCTTTTCAGCGTGGCGCAGGCCAGGGCCGGCGGTTGGCTGGTGGTGTAGATGTAAGGTCGGGCGAACTGGATCAGGCTCTCGATCAGCTCTTCGCTGCCGGCGACAAACGCCCCCGCCGTGCCGAACGCCTTGCCGAGGGTGCCGACCAGCACCGGCACGTCTTCCATGCTCAATCCGAAATGCTCGACGATGCCGCCGCCATTCGCGCCCAGCGGGCCGAAACCGTGAGCATCGTCGACCATCAGCCACGCGCCCTTGGCCTTGGCTTCCCGGGCCAATGCCGGCAGATCGGCGATATCGCCGTCCATGCTGAACACACCATCGGTGACCACCAGCGTATTGCCGGTGGCTTTCTCAAGACGTGCGGCCAGGCTCGCCGCATCGTTGTGCAGGTAGCGATTGAAACGCGCCCCCGACAACAATCCCGCATCCAGCAGGGAGGCATGATTGAGCCGGTCTTCGAGCACCGTATCGCCCTGCCCCACCAACGCCGTGACTGCACCGAGGTTGGCCATATAGCCGGTGGTGAACAGCAAGGCACGCGGACGGCCGGTCAGGTCGGCCAGCGCTTCTTCCAGGGCGTGATGCGGGCCGCTGTGGCCGATCACCAGATGCGAAGCACCGCCGCCAACCCCCCATTTCGAAGCACCCGCACGCCAGGCTTCGATCACTTGCGGGTGATTGGCCAGGCCCAGGTAGTCGTTATTGCAGAACGCCAGCAGCGGCTGGCCATCGACCACCACTTCAGGGCCCTGCGGGCTTTCGAGCAGCGGGCGTTGGCGGTAAAGGTTTTCGGCACGACGGGTAGCCAGGCGTGCGGCGAGATCGAAAGACATGCAGGCCTCGTCTATCCAGTGACACAAGTCCACTGTGGGAGCGAGCCTGCTCGCGAAGAGGGCCTCACCTTCAACAAAAATGTCGATTGTCAGATCCCTTTCGCGAGCAGGCTCGCTCCCACAGGGTTTTGCATTTCAATCAGGTCAATGGTGGGCGATTCAAACAGCCGCGTTGTAAAACTGCTCGCTGCTCTTGTGCTCCACCAGCGCCTGCTCAATAGCCGCCTGATGCACTTCGTCGGCATGTTCTTCGCGAGCTTCCGGCAGGATCCCCAAGCGCCCGAACAGTTGCATGTCCTTGTCGGCCTGCGGGTTGGCGGTGGTCAGCAGTTTCTCGCCGTAGAAAATCGAGTTGGCGCCGGCGAAGAACGCCAGGGCCTGCATCTGCTCGTTCATGGCTTCGCGGCCGGCGGACAGGCGCACGTGGGATTTGGGCATCAGGATCCGGGCGACGGCGAGCATGCGGATGAAGTCGAACGGGTCGACGTCGTCGGCGTTCTCCAGCGGCGTGCCGGCCACTTTCACCAGCATGTTGATCGGCACCGACTCCGGATGCTCCGGCAGGTTGGCCAGCTGGATCAGCAGGTTGGCACGGTCATCGAGGGACTCGCCCATGCCGAGGATACCGCCGGAACAGATCTTCATCCCCGAATCACGCACATATGCCAAGGTTTGCAGGCGCTCGCTGTAGGTGCGGGTGGTGATGATGCTGCCGTAGAACTCCGGCGAGGTGTCGAGGTTGTGGTTGTAGTAGTCGAGGCCAGCCTTGGCCAGCGCTTCGGTCTGTTCCTGATCCAGGCGACCGAGGGTCATGCAGGTTTCCAGGCCCAGGGCCTTCACGCCTTCGACCATCTTCAACACATACGGCATGTCCTTGGCCGAGGGGTGCTTCCACGCCGCGCCCATGCAGAAACGGGTCGAACCGATGGCCTTGGCACGAGCGGCCTCTTCGAGGACCTTCTGCACCTCCATCAGCTTTTCTTTTTCCAGGCCGGTGTTGTAGTGACCGGACTGCGGACAATATTTGCAATCTTCCGGACAGGCGCCGGTTTTGATCGACAACAGGGTCGACACCTGGACGCGGTTGGCGTCGAAATGCGCGCGGTGCACGGTCTGCGCCTGGAACAGCAAGTCATTGAATGGTTGAACGAAGAGTGCTTTGACTTCGGCCAAAGACCAGTCATGACGCAGGGTTGCAGAGGTGCTGGCGCTCATGGGCGTTACCTTTATTTTAAGCCGTACAAGGTTTTATGCTGGGCAAGCGACTGCGGGACGGAATACCCACAGGCGCAACACGGATGTTCGGCATATTTAAGGAAGAGCGATGCGCTGTCAACCACGACACAATGGACAGGTTTACATCTGGTTAAAAAATAAACAGGTCTGTTTGCTTTGCGACGAAGCCGCCGATGGCGATACGCCCCTCTGCATGGCCTGCGAAACGGAGCTTCCCTGGCTCGGCGATCACTGTCAGACCTGCGCCCTGCCGTTGCCCGCGGCTGGCCTGACCTGTGGCCAGTGCCTGAAGCAGCCGCCGGCCTTCGAACACGTCATTGCCCCCTGGACCTACAGTTTTCCGATAGACAGCCTGATCACCCGCTTCAAACACAGCGCGAAGTGGCCCTTCGGCCACCTGCTGGCCGAGCTGCTCGCACAGGCCCTGCAACATCGCTTCGAAGATGATCTGCAGCGTCCCGATTTACTGGTGCCGGTGCCGCTGGCCACCCGACGGCTGCGCCAACGGGGGTTCAATCAGGCCGCGATGCTGGCGCGCTGGCTGAGCACCCGATTGGACTTGCCGTGGGATGAAAGACTGCTACTGAGGACCCAGGACACCAGCGCGCAACAGGTGCTGAACGCCAACGAACGGCGGAAAAACCTGCGCCATGTGTTCGCGCTGGCACCCGGCGCATCGTTCAAAGGACGTCACCTGGCGTTGGTGGACGATGTGCTGACCACCGGTGCCACGGCGCAAGCACTGGCCCGCCTGCTGATGGACGCAGGTGCCGCACGGGTTGATGTGTATTGCCTGGCTCGTACCCCAAAACCTGGCGATACAATCTGACCCCAAAACACAAAAACCTGTGGGAGCGGCCTTGCTAGCGAAGGCGGTGTGTCAGCAGCAGTGATTTCAGCTGACACGACCTCTTCGCGAGCAGGCTCGCTCCCACAAGGACCGTGGCTCGACTTGACTCCCGGGCTCCCAGCCGCCAACGTCCCCTCCATCGTCACAGCCCGAAGCGCTCTACCATGTCCCTGCCCACATTGTTGTCCCAACACATTGTCCGTCGCCCGCAACGCATCGCCCTGCTGCAACACATTGCCGAACAGGGCTCGATCACCCGCGCGGCGAAAAGCGCGGGCCTGAGCTACAAGGCCGCCTGGGATGCCATCGATGAACTCAACAACCTGGCGCAGAAGCCATTGGTGGAGCGCAGCGTCGGCGGCAAGGGTGGTGGCGGCGCCAGACTGTCCAGCGAAGGTGAGCGGGTTTTGCGCCTGTATCAAAAGCTGCAAGCCTTGCAGGCCCAGGTGCTGGAAGCCCCCGAAGAAGCCAGCGACCTCGACCTGCTCAGCCGCTTGATGCTGCGCACCAGCGCGCGTAATCAATTGCATGGCAAGGTTGCCGCCATCGAAACCCAAGGCCACAACGACAGGGTTCGCCTTGAACTGGCCGAAGGCTTGAGCATCGACGCACAAATCACCCACGACAGCACCCTGCGCCTGGAGCTGCAACCCGGCACCGAAGTGGTGGCCCTGATCAAGGCCGGCTGGCTTGAATTGCTCGGCGCCGAAGACGTCGCAACGCCCGGACACAATTGCCTCAAAGGCACGATCGAGGAAATTCTCGACGCCGAAGACGGCCCCAGTGAAGTGCGCATCGCCCTGCCCAACGGCCAGACACTCTGCGCACTGGTCGATCCCGAACATCTGCAATCGCGGCGCTTGGCCATGGGAGAACCGGTGAGCGTGCAGTTTTCGCCGTCCAACGTGTTGCTGGGTACGCCGTTGTAAACGTGCTGCAACAAAACCTTCATCACCCATCATTAAGGTGACTGCACAAACCGCAGGGAGCCTGATGTGAGCCTATTGGAAGAACACCAAACCACCGACCTCGAACAAATGGTCGGCCTCAGCCGCCGTGGATTCATCAGCGCAGGAGCCCTGTGCGGCGCCGCAATGTTTCTGGGCGGCAACTTGTTGAGTCGCAGCGTGCTGGCCGCCAGTGTCAGTGCCGGCACGAGCCAATTGCTGGGTTTCGACAGCATTCCCGCGGCCACCGCCGACAGCATCAGCCTGCCGCCGGGCTACAAATCCTCGGTGCTGATCAGTTGGGGTCAACCCTTGCACAAGAACGGCCCGGCTTTCGACCCGAGCGGCCAGGGCAGCGCCGAGCAGCAGGAAGTGCAGTTCGGTGATCACAACGACGGCATGAGCCTGTTCGCCTTTCCCGACGACCCCAACCGGGCGCTGATGGCGATCAACAACGAGTACACCAACTACCGCTACCTCTACCCCCACGGCGGCATGCCGCAATCGGCCGAAGAAGTGCACAAGGCACTGGCTGCCGAAGGCGTGGCGGTCATCGAAGTGCAGCGCAAAAACGGTCACTGGCAATTCGTCCAGGATTCGCGCTACAACCGCCGCATCCACGGTAACTCCCCGATCAGCCTGAGCGGTCCGGCCGCTGGCAACGAGCTGCTGAAAACCAGCGCCGACCCACACGGCAAGACTGTTCTCGGCACCTTCCAGAACTGCGCCAACGGCAAAACACCCTGGGGCACTTATCTGACCTGCGAAGAGAACTTCACCGACTGCTTTGGTAGCACCGATGCAGAACTGAAGCTCGATGCCGCACAGAAGCGCTATGGCGCGGTGGCGACCAGTAAAGAGATCAACTGGCATCAGCACGATGCGCGCTTTGACCTGGCGAAAAACCCCAACGAACTCAACCGCCACGGCTGGATTGTGGAGATCGATCCGTTCGATCCGCAATCGACCCCGGTCAAGCGCACCGCACTGGGTCGCTTCAAACATGAAAACGCCGCCCTGGCCGAAACCAATGACGGCCATGCCGTGGTGTACATGGGCGACGATGAACGCGGCGAATTCATCTACAAGTTCGTCAGCCGCGACAAAATCAACCACAAAACCCCCAAGGCCAACCGCGACTTGCTCGACCACGGCACCTTGTACGTGGCGCGTTTCGACGCCGGCGACAGCAATGCCGATCACCCGAAAGGCCAGGGTGAATGGATCGAGCTGACCCACGGCAAAAACGGCATCGATGCCGGCAGCGGTTTCGCCGATCAGGCGCAAGTGCTGATCAACGTGCGCCTGGCGGCCAGCGTGGTGAAGGCCACGCGCATGGATCGCCCGGAATGGATCGTGGTGAGTCCCAAGGACGGTCAGGTCTACTGCACGTTGACCAACAACGCCAAGCGCGGTGAAGACGGGCAACCGGCGGGCGGTCCGAATCCGCGGGAAAAAAACGTTTACGGGCAAATCCTGCGCTGGCGCACCGACCGCGACGATCACGGTTCGAAAAGTTTTTCCTGGGACCTGTTCGTGGTCGCCGGCAACCCGCAAGTGCACGCCGGCACACCGAAGGGCGGCTCATCGAACATCACGCCGCAGAACATGTTCAACAGCCCGGATGGGTTGGCTTTCGATGACGCCGGGCGGTTGTGGATACAAACCGACGGCGATGCGAGCAATGCCGGTGATTTCGCCGGTATGGGCAACAACCAGATGCTCTGCGCCGACCCGGTGACCGGCGAAATTCGCCGTTTCATGGTTGGACCGATTGGTTGCGAAGTGACGGGCATCAGCTTCTCGCCGGACCAGAAGACCCTGTTTGTGGGGATCCAGCATCCAGGCGAATTCGGCGGTTCGACCTTCCCCGAGCACTTGCCCAACGGCAAGCCGCGCTCTTCGGTCATGGCCATTACCCGTGAAGATGGCGGGATCATCGGCGCCTGACAGAACGCTTTCGCGAGCAGGCTCGCTCCCACAGGTCCTGCGCCGATTTCAACATGGCGCATATCCTGTGGGAGCGGAATTGCCCGCGATGACGTCAGTCCAGACGCCCCACATCTCAAGCCTAAACACTAAAGTCGGCTCGTCTGCGCTACCATGCCTGGCCGGACGCAGCAGCCTGCTGCGCGCAGGAGTCAGCATGGCCCACCCGTTTGAAACCCTCACCCCAGACCTCGTGCTCGATGCCGTAGAAAGCATCGGCTTCTTGAGCGATGCGCGCATTCTGGCGCTCAACAGCTACGAAAACCGTGTCTATCAGGTCGGCATCGAAGACTCCGAGCCGTTGATCGCCAAGTTTTACCGCCCGCAGCGCTGGACCAACGAAGCGATTCTGGAAGAACACCAGTTCACCTTCGAACTCACCGAAGTCGAGGTGCCGGTGGTTGCGCCGTTGATCCACAAGGGTGAAACCCTGCACGAGCACAACGGCTTCCGTTTCACCCTGTTCCCACGCCGTGGCGGCCGCGCGCCGGAGCCCGGCAACCTCGATCAGCTGTATCGGCTGGGGCAATTGCTCGGTCGCCTGCACGCGGTCGGTGCGACCAAACCGTTCGAGCACCGCGAAGCACTGGCAGTCAAAAACTTCGGCCATGACTCGCTGGCGACCTTGCTCGAAGGCAATTTCATACCGCGCAGTTTGCTGCCCGCCTACGAGTCCGTAGCCCGCGACCTGCTCAAACGTGTGGAAGATGCCTACAGCAACACGCCGCACCAAAACATCCGCATGCACGGCGATTGCCACCCCGGCAACATGATGTGCCGCGACGAGATGTTTCACATCGTCGACCTCGATGACTGCCGCATGGGTCCGGCCGTACAGGACATCTGGATGATGCTGGCCGGCAACCGTCAGGAATGCCTGGGACAATTGTCGGAATTGATGGACGGCTACAACGAGTTCCACGACTTCGACCCGCGGGAACTGGCGCTGATCGAACCGTTGCGCGCCCTGCGCCTGATGCACTACAGCGCGTGGCTCGCCCGGCGCTGGGATGACCCGGCCTTCCCGCGCAGCTTTCCGTGGTTCGGCACCGAGCGGTACTGGGGCGACCAGGTGTTGGCGTTGCGTGAGCAATTGGCGGCACTTAACGAAGAGCCACTCAAACTTTTCTGATTCACCCAGATTCAATGTGGGAGCGAGCCTGCTCGCGATTACGGTGGCACATCCAGCACATCTGTGGCTGACACACCGCTTTCGCGAGCAGGCTCGCTCCCACAGGTTCTCAGTGCTCACCATTCCAGCAGGACATTTGTAGACAAACCTCCTTACAATCGCTTCTTTGTTAGCTGCCTAAGCAAGGATTCTGCATGCAAGCCGCCAACCCGCGTCGCGGGTACATTCTGGGTCTGAGTGCCTACATCATCTGGGGACTTTTCCCGCTCTACTTCAAAGCCATCGCCAGCGTGCCCGCCGTGGAGATCATCATCCACCGGGTGCTGTGGTCGGCACTGTTCGGCGCCTTGTTGCTGTTGGTCTGGAAGCACCCGGGCTGGTGGCGCGAACTGCGGGAAAACCCACGACGGCTGGCGATCCTGGCCCTCAGCGGCACATTGATCGCGGCCAACTGGTTGACGTATGTGTGGTCGGTCAATAACGGACGCATGCTCGAAGCCAGTCTCGGCTACTACATCAACCCGCTGGTAAACGTGCTGCTGGGCATGCTGATCCTCGGCGAACGGCTGCGGCGCATGCAGTGGATTGCCGTGGGCCTGGCGACCATCGGTGTGGCACAACAGGTGTGGCAGGTTGGCAGCCTGCCATGGGTGTCGCTGGTGCTGGCCCTGACCTTCGGTTTCTACGGACTGATCCGCAAACAGGCACCGGTCAAGGCGCTACCAGGGCTGGTGGTGGAAACCTGGATGCTGGTACCGATTGCCGTCGCCTGGTTGCTATTCAACCCGACCGCCAGCAGCGCCCAGGCCGAGTTCTGGACCACGTCCGAAGCCTGGTGGCTGGTGGCGGCCGGGCCGGTGACGCTGGTGCCGCTGGTGTGTTTCAACGCCGCTGCCCGGCATTTGCCCTACACAACCCTCGGTTTTCTCCAATACCTGGCGCCGACCCTGGTATTGCTGCAGGCCGTGTTGCTGTTTGGCGAGCATTTGTCGTCGAGCACGCTGCTGGCGTTCATCTTTATCTGGGCCGGTCTGGCGGTTTACAGCGTTGATGCGTGGATAAGTCTGCGCCGCCGAAACTGATCAAAAAACGCACAACCCCTTGCAGGCCACGTTTGACGTGGCCTGCAAGGTTCCTTCCCAAGGTTATCCACAGCGTGATCCCCGGCGTTTGTGCGCAAGTCACTGAATACTGGCGATTTTTTGATCAAACCCCGCCAAGCCACGGCGGATGTGGCCTGGCGGGCTGTCTCTACAGGTTATCCACAGGCAGGTGCACGTTTAACTTGGATAACCCATCAGGGTTCACTGCGCAGCACCAACTCCACCATCAGATCATCGGCCAGGGTTTCCAGGCGTGATTGCAGCACGTCGAGGGACAGCGTCAACGGCACCGCAAGGATCGCTTCGGCGTGAAACAGCGGCTCGCTGCTCATCGGTGCCGGGCGCACTTCAGTCACCAGCCGTTCCAGGTTGACGCCCTGCTCACTCAGCAACCGCGTGATATCGCGCACGATCCCCGGCCGGTCATTGCCCACCAACTCCATGGCAATGGGTTTCCAGGTGCACGATTGCTCGATGCTGCTTTCGGCGATCAACACCCGAATGCCTTGGGTGGACAACCCTTTCAAGGCATCCACCAGCTCATCGTAGCCTTCGGCCGGTACGCCCACCCGAAGAATCCCGGCAAATTGCCCGGCCATGCGCGACATGCGGCTTTCCAGCCAGTTACCGCCATGCTCGGCAATGCATTGGGCAATGCGCTCGACCTGCCCAGGCTTGTCTGGAGCGAAAACTGTGAGAACGAGGTGGTCCATGGCGCAGCCCTCTGGTCATGATTTTTGTTTTAGAAATCCAAGTATAGGCAAGGGTTAAACCTGCGCTGGCAGGTCTGACGCCTTCGCGAGCAGGCTCGCTCCCACAGAGACCGCGCAATCCTTTGTGGGAGCGAGCCTGCTCGTGAATGGCCCCCCGCTGATTCACCTGCCAGCCACAAATCGTGTACAACTTTTTATATTTAACTGGAACAATCTCATACTTTTTTGAGAACATCCCGATCCCCGACGTGACTGCAATGCGTCACGGGGTCGCAGAACGACGTAATTAGTCTAATTTTCACAAGCGCAATTCATCATGTAGTATGCCGCAGCGCGCACTACATAACGTTGGATCGATGTCTGCCACCGGCGCAGTCGCATCCCTGAAAGCCCCGTCAGCAAGGCCTCAACGCCGTTGATTGGTCCCAACCCAGCCGTCAGAAATGGCATGCACTGGTCGCAGGGTTTGTGGTTTAAATGCCAGAGGCTTCATTGTTAAATTGAAGAGCTGAAAAGCGAAATAGCTGAGCAGAGTGAGGCAAGCAATGACTGAACACGTTCAAGTCGGTGGCCTGCAGGTCGCCAAAGTCCTGTTCGACTTCGTGAACAACGAAGCCATTCCCGGAACCGGCCTCACCGCCGATCAGTTCTGGGCCGGTGCCGACAAGGTCATTCATGACCTGGCGCCGAAGAACAAAGCCCTACTCGCCAAACGCGATGATTTCCAGGCTCGTATCGATGGCTGGCACCAGTCTCGTGCCGGCCAGGCCCACGACGCCGTGGCTTATAAAGCCTTCCTGCAAGACATCGGTTATCTGCTGCCAGAAGCGGCCGATTTCCAGGCGACGACGCAAAACGTCGATGAAGAAATCGCCCGCATGGCCGGTCCACAACTCGTGGTACCGGTGATGAACGCCCGTTTCGCCCTCAATGCTTCGAACGCCCGCTGGGGTTCGCTGTACGACGCGCTGTACGGCACCGACGCCATCAGCGAAGCCGATGGAGCGGAAAAAGGCAAAGGCTACAACAAGGTTCGCGGCGACAAGGTCATCGCCTTCGCCCGTGCCTTCCTCGACGAAGCGGCGCCTTTGGCGGCCGGCTCCCATGTCGATTCCACCCGCTACACCATCGTTGACGGCAAACTGGTGGTCGCCCTCAAAGGTGGCAGCAACACCGGCCTGCGCAACGACGCTCAGCTTATCGGCTTCCAGGGCGATGCTTCGGCACCGACCGCGATCCTGCTGAAGAACAACGGCCTGCATTTCGAAATCCAGATCGATGCCAGCACCCCGGTCGGCCAGACCGACGCTGCCGGCGTCAAAGACGTCCTGATGGAAGCTGCGCTGACCACCATCATGGACTGCGAAGACTCCGTCGCCGCCGTCGATGCCGATGACAAGGTGGTGATCTACCGCAACTGGCTCGGCCTGATGAAGGGCGACCTGTCGGAAGAAGTCGCCAAGGGCGGCAAGACCTTTACCCGCACCATGAACGCCGATCGCACCTACACTGCGGTCGACGGCAGCCAATTGAGCCTGCACGGTCGCTCGCTGTTGTTCGTGCGCAACGTCGGTCACCTGATGACCATCGACGCGATCCTCGACAAAGCTGGCAACGAAGTGCCGGAAGGCATCCTCGACGGTCTGGTGACTGTTCTGGCGGCGATGCACAACCTGAACGGCAACACCTCGCGCAAAAACACCCGCACCGGCTCGGTCTACATCGTTAAACCGAAAATGCACGGCCCTGAAGAAGCTGCGTTCACCAACGAGCTGTTCGGGCGCATCGAAGACGTGCTGGGCCTGCCGCGCAACACTCTCAAAGTCGGGATCATGGACGAGGAGCGCCGCACCACGGTCAACCTCAAGGCCTGCATCAAGGCGGCGAGCGAGCGTGTGGTGTTCATCAACACCGGTTTCCTCGACCGCACCGGCGATGAAATCCACACCTCCATGGAAGCCGGCCCGATGGTGCGCAAGGCGGACATGAAGGCGGAAAAATGGATCGGCGCCTATGAGAACTCCAACGTCGATATCGGTTTGAGCACTGGCCTGCAAGGCCGTGCGCAGATCGGCAAGGGCATGTGGGCCATGCCTGACCTGATGGCGGCGATGCTGGAACAGAAAATCGCTCACCCGCTGGCCGGTGCCAACACCGCCTGGGTGCCATCGCCGACCGCCGCCGCGCTGCACGCGCTGCACTATCACAAGGTCGACGTGTTCGCCCGTCAGGCCGAACTGGCCAAGCGTGCCCGTGCATCGGTGGACGACATCCTGACCATCCCGCTGGCAGTCAATCCGCAGTGGACCGCCGAACAGATCAAGAATGAACTGGACAACAATGCCCAGGGCATCCTCGGTTATGTGGTGCGCTGGATCGACCAGGGCGTCGGTTGTTCGAAAGTGCCGGACATCAATGACGTCGGCCTGATGGAAGACCGTGCCACGCTGCGTATTTCCAGCCAGCACATCGCCAACTGGCTGCGTCACGGCATCGTCACCGAAGAGCAAGTGATGGAAAGCCTCAAGCGCATGGCGCCGGTGGTTGACCGTCAGAACGCCAACGACCCGCTGTATCGCCCGCTGGCACCGAACTTCGACAGCAACATCGCCTTCCAGGCGGCGGTCGAACTGGTGATCGAAGGCACCAAACAGCCGAACGGCTACACCGAGCCGGTTCTGCACCGTCGTCGTCGCGAGTTCAAGGCTGCCAATGGCCTGTAACTGAGCGCTGATGCCGGACATGAAAAAGCCCTGATCTTTCGATCAGGGCTTTTTTGTTCACCGCGATTTTGGTGGTGAAGGTATTCCTGTGACGAGCGAGCTTGCTCGCGCTCGGCTGCGAAGCAGTCGTAAAGTCAGCGAATGGGATTTGACTGGTAAACCGCAAAGGGCCGCTTCGCGCCCCAGCGGGAGCAAGCTCCCTCGCCACAAAAGCCCTCAATCCTACAAATCCATTCCCAACTCATGCTTGACCAACCCCAACAATTTGCCGGAATCGATGGGCTTGAGCAGAAAATCCACCACGCTCAAATGCATCGCAGCGATGGCGTCTTTCACGTCGGCGTCACCCGAGACGATGATGATCGGCATCGCCGCCCGTACCGACTCCCGCACTTGGCGGATCAGATCCAGACCATCGATATGCCCCATCCGCAGATCGGTGATCACCAGGCCGATCGAGGGTTTTTCTTCGAGCATCTTGAGCGCGGTTTCGCCGCTGGCCGCCGTCATGCAACGAATGCCGTCCAGCGCCAGAATCTCTGACAGCAGCTCTCGGGCGTCCTTGTCGTCATCAACGATCAGCACCCGCTGCGGCGGCAGGTCGGGTTCCAGCATGACGGCACTGAGCGCTTCGCGCTCGGCGTCACTCAAAATATCGTGGTCGGACATGGCGCTCTCTACATGTTCAATTCAATTCCCTGACACAGTGGTGAGACATCACTAAGCAGAGCTTCAATGTGCACTTCGTCGGATACTTTTCCAATAGCAGAATAGAGCGATTTTTCGCGCCGTTGCGTAAGGTTTTTCCGACATTCCATCACACTATTTGCCTACCTAGACTTACGTCCAATGGGCACCCTGACCGCAGGGGTCGACCATGGGTGAGTCATCCGACAACAACAAATCCAAAAAAGACTGCGGTAATGGTTATGAGTAAAGCGGACGCCTTCACACAGGCAGGGAAAACCGCGGTGTTGCAGAACATCCAGGGCACTTTGCAATTCCTTCAGCGCTTCCCGCCCTTCAACCAGATGGAACACGCGCACCTGGCGTACCTGGTCGAGCAATGTCAGCTGCGTTTTTATGGCCCCGGCGAGAGCATCATCAAGCCCGCCGATGGCCCGGTTGAGCACTTTTACGTCGTCAAGCAGGGTCGGGTGGTGGGCGAGCGTCCGCATTCGGCCAAGGGCGGCACCGAAACCACCTTCGAAATCACCACCGGCGAATGCTTCCCTCTCGCCGCGCTGCTGGGTGAACGGGCGACCCGCACCGAACACCTGGCCGCCGAAGACACCTTTTGCCTACAGCTCAATAAGCTGGCGTTCATCAAGCTATTCGCCATTTCCCACACCTTTCGCGACTTTGCCCTACGCGGCGTGAGCAGCCTGCTGGATCAGGTCAACCAGCAAGTCCAGCAAAAAGCCGTGGAAACCCTCGGCACCCAATACTCGCTCAACACCCGCCTGGGTGAGTTGGCCATGCGCCATCCGGTGACGTGCAGCCCGGCCACGCCGTTGCGTGAAGCCGTGACCCTGATGCATGAGCAGCAGGTCGGCAGCATTGTGGTGGTCGATGACCACAAGACTCCGCTGGGTATTTTCACCCTGCGCGATTTGCGCGAGGTGGTGGCGAACGGCACCGGTGATTTCACCGAGGCCATCGAGCGGCATATGACCCAGTCGCCGTTTTACCTGAGCCCGGATCACAGCGCGTTCGATGCAGCGATTGCCATGACCGAGCGACATATCGCCCACGTCTGCCTGGTCAAGGATCAGCGCTTGTGCGGCGTGGTCTCTGAACGGGATCTGTTTTCCCTGCAACGGGTTGACCTGGTGCACCTGGCCCGCACCATTCGCAATGCCCCCCGCGTGGAAAACCTGGTAGCGCTGCGTGGCGAGATCGGCCAGCTAGTGGAGCGCATGTTGGCCCACGGTGCGTCTTCGACGCAGATCACCCACATCATTACCCTGCTCAACGACCACACCGTGTGCCGGGTGATCGAACTGACCCTGGCCGAAAAAGGCGACCCCGGCGTACCGTTCAGCTGGCTGTGTTTCGGCAGCGAAGGTCGTCGCGAGCAGACGCTGCACACCGATCAGGACAACGGCATACTTTTCGAAGCCCGGGACGCGGCCCATGCAGCGGAAATCCGTGGCAAATTGCTGCCCATCGCGCACCAGATCAACCACAGTCTGGCGCTGTGCGGCTTCACACTGTGCAAGGGCAACATCATGGCCGGCAATCCCGAACTGTGTCTGTCCCGGGTCGAATGGGCACGTCGCTTTGCCGCGTTTATCCGCGAGGCGACGCCGGAAAACCTGCTGGGTTCGAGCATCTATTTCGATTTGCGCGTGGTCTGGGGTAGCGAGCAAGGCTGTGAGCAGTTGCGTCGCGGGATTCTCGATCAGGTCGGCGACAACCGCCTGTTTCAGCGCATGATGGCCGAGAACGCATTGCGCAATCGCCCACCCGTAGGCCGTTTCCGTGAGTTCGTGCTGGCGCGCAAGAATGGCGAGAAAGCCACCCTGGACCTGAAGATCCAGGGCCTGACGCCTTTTGTCGACGGCGCCCGACTGCTGGCCCTGGCCCATGGCATCGAGACCAACAATACTCTGGAGCGGTTTCGCCAACTGGTCGATAAAGAGGTCATCGAGCCGCTGGACGGCGCGGCGTACGAAGAGGCCTATCACTTCATCCAGCAAACCCGCATGCAGCAACATCAGCTACAGACCCGGGAAAATCTGCCCTACTCCAACCGGGTCGATCCGGATAGCCTCAATCATCTGGACCGGCGGATCCTGCGCGAATCCCTGCGCCAGGCGCAACGCCTGCAAAGCAGCCTGACCCTGCGGTATCAGTTATGAGTCTGTTTTCATGGCTGCGCCCGGCCAGCCCGATTTTGTCCGGGGAACTGCAACAGCGTCTGCAACGCTTGCCGACGGCGACCGCGCTGAGCGAGTGCAGCCTGCGCGAACAACGCTGGGTGGTGCTCGATCTGGAAACCACCGGGCTGAACCTGAACAAGGATCGGGTGCTGTCCATCGGCGCGGTGGTGATCGAGGATGGCGCGATCGATTTCAGTCAGCAGTTCGAACGCACCCTGCAATGCGCCGAACTCAAACTCGGCCCCAGCGTTTTGATTCACGGCCTGGCGCCCAGTGCCATTGCCGCCGGTAGCAACCCGGCGCACGCGTTGCTCGAGTTCATGGAGTTCGTCGGCGACAGTCCGTTGCTGGCCTTTCATGCGCCGTTCGACCAGCACATGCTCGGGCGCGCCCTGAAAGACCATCTGGGCTACAAGTTGCAGCATGCCTTTCTGGATGTGGCGGACATCGCACCGCTGCTGTGCCCGCACGCCAACATCCGCGAGGCCGGGCTGGATGAGTGGATCGACTGGTTCAAGCTGGAAGTCTTCGAGCGCCACAACGCCAGCGCCGATGCCCTGGCCACCGCCGAACTGGCGCTGATCCTGTTCAGCCGGGCGCGGCAGCAGCAGGTTCATAGCCCGTTGAATTTGCAGCAGCGGTTGAATCAGTGGAAGCGGCGCCAGAGTACGCCGTCCTTCTGACATTCGGTGACTGTACCGGCCTCTTCGCGGGCAAGCCACGCTCCCACAGGTTTTGTGTTGTGCGCTGATTTTGT
>NZ_JBSVWS010000113.1:0-20148 GCF_054071155.1 Pseudomonas sp. SDO5532_S415
ACAGGTTTTCTGAACACCCGAGAACCCTGTGGGAGCTGGCTTGCCAGCGATGGGGCCGGCCGTCACACCGCAGATTTCGCCACGGATGGATTGGGCCGCATCACGCACAACCCGTAGTAAATCAACCCGCCAAGGGCCGAGCCGGTGAACCAGCCATAGCTGTAGAACCAGCTGAATGCATCGCTGCCGAGCGACAACAGCGTCAGTACCACCGGCACACCGAACGCGAGAAAGCCGTTCCAGTTCCACGCCGGATACACGTCATCACGATAGAGTCCGGCAAGGTCCAGTTGCTGTTTCTTGATCAGGAAATAGTCCACCACCATGATCCCGGCAATCGGCCCCAGCAGGCTCGAATAGCCGAGCAACCAGTTGGAATAGACGGTTTCCAGGCTGATGTCCGAGACGATCAGCCCAAGCTTCTTCAGCAGTTCATGCCCCATCAGCGCCAGGCCGACGAAGCCGGTGAGCATCACCGCTTTGGTCCGGTTGATCGCCTTGGGCGCAATGTTCTGGAAGTCGTTGGTCGGCGATACGATGTTGGCCGCTGTGTTGGTGGACAGCGTGGCGATGATGATCAACGCCATGGCCAACGCGACCCAGACCGGGCTCTGGATATGGCCGATCAGGGTCACCGGATCGGACACGGTCACGCCCACCAGTTTTACCGAGGCGGCGGTCATCACCACGCCCAGCGCGGCGAACAGGAACATGGTCAGCGGCAAGCCGATGATCTGCCCGACAATCTGGTCCTGCTGGCTTTTCGCGTAGCGGCTGAAGTCCGGGATGTTCAGCGACAGCGTGGCCCAGAAGCCGACCATCGCGGTCAGCCCGGCGGCGAAGTAACTGACCACACTGGCCCCTTCCGGGCGCTTGGGAGGAATCGCCAGCAATTCGGTCATCGACACGTTGGGCATCGCCCACACCAGCAACCCCACACCCACCGCCACCAGCAACGGCGCGGACAGGGTTTCCAGCCATTTGATTGACTCGGCGCCGCGGATCACCACCCACAGGTTCAGTGCCCAGAACATCATGAAGCCCAGGACTTCACCGGTGCCACCCAGGGATTTCCAGCCCTCGAACACCGACCCCAGAAACAGGTGGATGGCCAGGCCGCCGAACATCGTCTGGATGCCGAACCAGCCACACGCCACCAGGGCGCGGATCAGGCACGGGATGTTGGAACCGAGGATGCCGAACGACGAACGCAGCAACACCGGGAACGGAATGCCGTACTTGGTGCCGGGAAAAGCGTTCAGGGTCAGGGGAATCAATACGATGATATTGGCGAAGAGGATCGCCAGCAGCGCTTCGCCGACGCTGAGGCCGAAATAGGCCGTCAGTACGCCGCCGAGGGTATAGGTCGGCACACAAATCGACATGCCGACCCACAACGCGGTGATGTGCCATTTGTTCCAGGTTCGTTCGCGCACCTTGGTCGGTGCCATGTCGTGGTTGTAACGGGGACTGTCGAGGACATCGCTGCCGGCTTCCAGCTCGAACAAGCCGTCGCGCTCGGTCACTTGCGATCTGATCTGTTGCATGGCCGCTCCACTGTTCTTTGAATTATTTTTTGCTCATCAGGGGCTGGCGGCATCAATAAGCATGCCGGGTACCCCGTTTGTGCATCGGGCAGTTCCATAAACATTTACTAAGCAACTGATGTTTATCAGTTTTATTTGTACAACCATTGAATCCTCGGCGAGTTGCCATGCCACTCAGGCCGAATGCCAGGCAAGTTGTCCGAACAGTCAGGACTCAATCTGGTGCGTCGATCTTTTTTTCAATGTCGCGCATCAACCATAGACCATGCTCAAACAGCTGATTTCACATAGAAAATCTTGACCATATTTCGAACCTGTCAAGTGCGTCAAAATGGTGAGCACCCTCACCATTTTGGTGATTTTCAATTTAATACGTTATTAATCAATACGTTAAAACAGATATAAGCTTATAAAAAATATTCTTGCTGATTCCCATAACAGCAGCTAGCGTTTATTCCTGACAGCGCTGACAGGAATACACCTGTTTACGATGGCCACCTATAAAAACATCTAGAACCGGCATCAGTCGGTCATGCCTGCGAGGAATCCGGAATGTCTCTGTTGATTCGTGGCGCCACCGTTATTACCCATGATGAAAGTTATCGCGCCGATGTGTATTGCGCAGACGGCTTGATCAAGGCCATCGGCGAAGACCTCGACATACCCGCTGGTGCCGAAGTGCTCGACGGCAGCGGCCAATACCTGATGCCCGGTGGCATCGACCCTCATACCCATATGCAACTGCCCTTCATGGGCACCGTGGCCAGCGAAGACTTTTTCAGCGGCACGGCGGCGGGTCTGGCCGGTGGCACCACCTCGATCATCGACTTCGTGATTCCCAACCCGCAGCAATCCCTGATGGAAGCCTTCCATCAATGGCGCGGCTGGGCCGAGAAATCCGCTTCCGATTACGGCTTCCACGTCGCCATCACCTGGTGGAGCGAGCAGGTCCGCGAGGAAATGGCCGAGCTGGTGATCCATCATGGCGTCAACAGCTTCAAGCACTTCATGGCTTACAAAAACGCGATCATGGCGGCCGACGACACCCTGGTGGCGAGTTTCGAGCGCTGCCTGGAACTGGGTGCGGTGCCCACCGTGCATGCGGAAAATGGCGAGCTGGTCTATCACCTGCAACGCAAACTGATGGCCCAGGGCATGACCGGGCCGGAAGCGCATCCGCTGTCACGCCCTTCCCAGGTCGAAGGCGAAGCCGCGAGCCGGGCGATCCGCATCGCCGAAACCCTGGGCACGCCGCTCTACCTGGTGCATGTCTCGACCAAGGAAGCCCTCGACGAAATTACCTACGCCCGCGCCAAGGGCCAACCGGTCTACGGCGAAGTGCTGGCCGGGCATTTGCTGCTGGACGACAGCGTCTATCAACACCCGGACTGGCAGACCGCCGCTGGTTACGTGATGAGCCCGCCCTTCCGCCCGCGCGGCCACCAGGACGCACTGTGGCATGGCCTGCAAGCCGGCAATCTGCACACCACCGCCACCGATCATTGCTGCTTCTGCGCCGAGCAGAAAGCCGCCGGCAAGGACGATTTCAGCAAGATCCCCAATGGCACGGCCGGCATCGAAGACCGCATGGCCGTGCTCTGGGATGAAGGGGTGAACACCGGGCGCCTGTCGATGCAGCACTTCGTCGCCCTCACCTCGACCAACACCGCGAAGATCTTCAACCTTTACCCACGCAAAGGCGCGATCCGCGTGGGCGCCGACGCCGACCTGGTGCTGTGGGACCCGCAAGGCACCCGGACGATTTCGGCCAAGACCCATCACCAGCAGGTCGACTTCAACATCTTCGAAGGCAAGACCGTACGCGGCGTGCCCAGCCACACCATCAGCCAGGGCCGGGTGGTCTGGGCCGATGGCGACCTGCGGGCCGAGCGTGGGGTCGGGCGCTATATCGAACGGCCGGCGTATCCGGCGGTGTTTGATTTGTTGAGCAAGCGGGCTGAGCAGCACAAGCCGACAGCTGTGAAACGCTGACCCGTACCCCTGTGGCGAGGGAGCTTGCTCCCGCTGGGTGGCGAAGCCGCCCCAATCCTGCCAACCCGGTTGACCTGATACTCCGAGGCGGCCGGTTTTAGGCCTGCTGCGCAGACCAACGGGAGCAAGCTCCCTCGCCACAGGATGATGCGCAAAAAACAATGCCCATGCAGAGGCATAACCTCCATCACCGTGAGGCCAAAAACCGTGATCAAGACCCTGACCCACCTCCCGCACCCCTACGAGAACGCCGCCGCCCTCGCCGGTCATTTCACCGACCTGGCGCCGCCGCTTAATGACCGACAGGCCCACCTCGAAGCCTCGCGTTGCCTGTACTGCTACGACGCACCGTGCGTCAATGCCTGCCCGAGCGAGATCGATATTCCCTCGTTCATCCGCAACATCCACCAGGACAACGTCCAGGGCGCGGCGCAGAAAATCCTTTCGGCCAACATCCTCGGTGGCAGTTGTGCCCGGGTCTGCCCCACAGAGATCCTCTGTCAGCAAGCCTGTGTGCGCAACAACGCCCATGAGTGCGCGCCGGTACTGATCGGTCTGCTGCAACGCTACGCCGTGGACAACGCGCATTTCAGCCAGCACCCGTTCTCCCGTGCCGCCGCCACCGGCAAGCGCATTGCCGTGGTGGGTGCCGGTCCGGCCGGGCTGTCCTGCGCCCATCGCAGTGCCATGCACGGCCATGACGTGGTGATTTTCGAGGCTCGGGAAAAGGCCGGCGGCCTCAATGAATACGGGATCGCCAAATACAAACTGGTGGACGATTACGCGCAGAAGGAGCTGGAGTTCCTGATGGACATCGGCGGCATCGAAATCCGCCATGGGCAAAAACTCGGGGACAACCTGAGCCTCAGCGATCTGCATCAACAATTCGACGCGGTGTTCCTCGGCCTCGGCCTGGCGGCCAGCAAACAGCTGGGCCTACCCCATGAAGACGCGCCCGGGCTGGTAGCCGCCACCGAGTACATCCGCGAACTGCGCCAGGCCGATGACCTGACCGAACTGCCTCTGGCCGACCACTGCATCGTGCTCGGCGCCGGCAACACCGCCATCGACATGGCGGTGCAAATGGCTCGCCTCGGCGCCCATGACGTCAACCTGGTGTATCGCCGTGGCGTCGAGGACATGGGTGCGACCCACCACGAACAAGACATCGCCAAGGCCAATCAGGTACGCCTGTTGACCTGGGCACAACCGGAACACGTGTTGCTCGATGACCAGGGTCAGGTACGCGGCATGCGCTTCGCTCGCACACATCTGGTTGAAGGTCGCCTGCAAACCACCGGCGAAACCTTCGAGCTGGCCGCCGACGCGATCTTCAAAGCCATCGGCCAGACCTTCGATGACAGCGCCCTCGCCGACCCGCTGGCCCGCGAACTCAAGCGCCAGGGCGATCGCATCCTGGTGGACGAACAGCTGCAAACCAGTATCCCTGGCGTGTATGCCGGCGGCGACTGCACCAGCCTCGACCAGGACCTCACCGTGCAAGCGGTGCAACACGGCAAACGGGCCGCCGAGGCCATTCATGCTCAACTGATGCTCAACGTGGAGGCTGCGTAAATGGCCGATCTGTCGATTGTCTTCGCCGGCATCAAGTCCCCCAACCCGTTCTGGCTGGCCTCCGCGCCGCCGACCGACAAGGCCTACAACGTGGTCCGCGCCTTTGAGGCCGGCTGGGGTGGCGTGGTCTGGAAAACATTGGGGGAGGATCCCGCGGCGGTGAACGTGTCGTCGCGCTATTCCGCGCACTTCGGAGCCAACAGAGAGGTTCTCGGCTTTAACAACATCGAGCTGATCACCGACCGCTCACTGGAGATCAACCTGCGGGAAATCACCCAGGTCAAAAAGGACTGGCCGGATCGTGCGTTGATCGTGTCGTTGATGGTGCCCTGCGTCGAAGAGTCCTGGAAACACATTCTGCCGCTGGTGGAAGCCACCGGTGCCGACGGCATCGAACTGAACTTCGGTTGCCCCCACGGCATGCCGGAACGCGGCATGGGCGCGGCGGTCGGCCAGGTGCCGGAGTACGTCGAACAAGTCACCCGCTGGTGCAAGACGTATTGCTCGCTGCCGGTGATCGTCAAGCTGACGCCGAACATCACCGACATCCGCGTCGCCGCCCGCGCGGCACACCGTGGCGGCGCCGATGCCGTATCGCTGATCAACACCATCAACTCGATCACCAGCGTCAACCTGGAGCGCATGGTGGCCAATCCGATGGTCGGCAGTCAGAGTACCCATGGCGGCTATTGCGGTTCGGCGGTCAAGCCGATAGCCCTGAACATGGTCGCCGAAATCGCCCGCGATCCGCAGACCCAGGGGCTGCCCATCAGCGGCATCGGCGGCATCGGCAACTGGCGCGACGCGGCAGAGTTCATTGCCCTGGGCAGTGGCTCGGTGCAAGTGTGCACGGCGGCGATGCTGCATGGCTTCAGGATTGTCGAGGAGATGAAGGACGGGCTGTCGCGCTGGATGGACAGCCAGGGCTACGCCAGCATTTCGGCGTTCTCCGGGCGGGCGGTGGCCAATACCACGGACTGGAAGTACCTGGACATCAACTATCAGGTGATCGCGAAGATCGACCAGGAGGCTTGCATCGGTTGCGGCCGCTGCCACATCGCCTGCGAAGACACCTCGCACCAGGCCGTGGCCAGCGTGAAAAAGGCCGATGGCACGCATGCCTATGAAGTGATCGATGAGGAATGCGTAGGCTGCAACCTGTGCCAGATCACCTGCCCGGTGCAGGACTGTATCGAGATGGTGCCGGTGGACACCGGCAAGCCGTTTCTGGACTGGAATCATGATCCGCGCAATCCCTACCATGTCGCGGTCTGAGTTTAGCGGAGTCTGATCGGGCGCTTTCGCGAGCAGGCTCGCTCCCACATTGGAATGCATTTCAACTGTGGGAGCGAGCCTGCTCGCGAAGAGGTCGACAACGACACCGACCACCTCAAGGCTCCAACCCAATCCCCCGCAAAATCACACTGGTCACCGTCTGTACCGCCCGTTCGAACTGCATGTCCGACAGCGGCTGATGATCATTGAGAATATTCACCTGGTGATCAAAGTCCGCGTAGTGCTGGGTCGAGGCCCAGATCATGTACAGCAGGCTCGAGGGTTCCACCGGCAGGATGCGTTTGTCGTCCACCCACTGGCGGATCTTCGCTTCTTTCATCTTGGCCCAGTCGTACAGGCTTGCGTCCAGTGTCTCGCCCAGGGTCGGCGCGCCGTGGATGATTTCGTTGGCCCAGACTTTCGAACCGTAGGGGCGGCTGCGTGAGTGGTTCATCTTGGCGCGGATGTAGCTGCTGAGCACCACACGCGGATCGTCGAACATCTCGAAGCACAGCGCGTCCTGTTTCCACACTTCCAGCAGGCCCAACAGCACGGCGCTGTAGAGCTCGGTCTTGGTGCTGAAGTAATAATGCAGATTGGAGCGCGGCAGCTCTACCTCGGCGGCAATGTCGGCCATGGCGGTGCTGCCGAAGCCTTTTTCGGCGAAGACTTTCTCGGCCCCCAGCAGAATTTTCTCGACGTTACTGCGACGAATCTCGATCTTGTGATTGCCCATGAGGGCTCCCTTGCTTCAGCGTTAAACAAGACTAGCATCCGCTCTACCTCGCGGCGACAGGGGGATCGCAAACTACGTTCAACCCGCCACTTCCTGTGGGAGCGAGCCTGCTCGCCCATTGCAATATCACATTCACCCGCCTTGTTGACTGACAGTCCGTCTTCGCGAGCAGGCTCGCTCCCACAACAGTCAAGTCATCGTATAACTTCTGATTGACAACCCTGGAAATCCCCGCAAATAATCGCTTCAATGTTGTACGACGACGTATAACAAATAATAAAAACAAGAAAAATGGAGCCTCACAGTGAGCAAACTCGCCCGCAATCCGTCCGCCCGCAGTCCGCGTCCCTCCTTCGCCCGCCGCCATACCTTGAGCCTGATCGGCTGCGGCAGCCTCGCCTTCGCCCTGCCCATGACCAGCCAGGCCGAAGGTTTCACCGACGATGCCAAGGCCACGCTGAACCTGCGTAACGCCTACTTCAACCGCAACTTCACCAACCCGGCCTACCCCCAGGGCAAGGCCGAAGAGTGGACGCAGAACTTCATCCTCGATGCCAAGTCCGGTTTCACCCCGGGTCCAGTCGGCTTCGGTGTGGATGTGCTGGGGCTCTACTCGCAGAAACTCGATGGCGGCAAGGGCACGGCCGGTACGCAGTTGCTGCCGATCCACGGTGATGGCCGCCCCGCCGACAATTTCGGCCGCCTGGGTGTGGCGCTCAAGGGCAAGATTTCGAAAACCGAAGTGAAGGTCGGCGAATGGATGCCGGTGCTGCCGATCCTGCGCTCCGACGATGGCCGTTCGTTGCCGCAAACCTTCCGTGGCGGTCAGGTGACCTCCACGGAGATCAGCGGCCTGACGCTCTACGGCGGTCAGTTCCGGCAGAACAGCCCGCGCAACGATGCGAGCATGGAAGACATGTTCATGAACGGTAAAGCGGCGTTCACCTCGGACCGTTTCAACTTCGGTGGCGGCGAATACGCCTTCAACGACAAGCGCACCCAGGTCGGTGTGTGGTACGCCGAACTCAGCGACATCTATCAGCAGCAGTACTTCAACCTCAGCCACAGCCAGCCCCTCGGCGACTGGACCTTCGGCGCCAATCTGGGCTACTTCATCGGCAAGGAAGAAGGCAGCGCCCTGGCCGGCGACCTCGACAACAAGACCGCCTTCGCCCTGCTCTCGGCCAAATACGGCGGCAACACCTTCTATGTCGGCCTGCAGAAACTCAGCGGCGACGATGTCTGGATGCGGGTCAACGGCACCAGCGGTGGCACCCTGGCCAACGACAGCTACAACTCCAGCTACGACAACGCCCGGGAAAAATCCTGGCAAGTGCGCCACGACTACAACTTCGTCGCCCTCGGCATTCCCGGCCTGACCCTGATGAACCGCTACATCAGTGGCGACAACGTGCACACCGGCACCATTACCGATGGCAAGGAATGGGGCCGCGAGTCGGAACTGGCCTACACGGTGCAGAGCGGCCCGCTGAAAAGTCTCAACGTCAAATGGCGCAACGCAAGCATCCGCAAGGACTTCAGCACCAACGAATTCGATGAGAACCGGTTGTTCATCAGTTATCCGATTTCGTTGTTGTAAGGCAGTTTTTCAGGCTGACACAACCTTTTGTGGTGAGGGGATTTATTTGTGGCGAGGGGATTTATCCCCGTTCGGCTGCGAAGCAGTCGTCAATCCGACGATCCGGTTTTTGGGGCTGCTTCGCAGCCCAACGGGGATAAATCCCCTCGCCACAAGAAAAGCCTCTCCACAGGTAACCCTCATCAAGAAACGTCTTTACTACGTGACCCCTCGTCAATTTCCACCAAAGTCGCGTTGACAAGAACCGGAAACACTTACGATACTCGAATTAGTCGTACGACAACCTACAACGATTCCAATAACAACAACCGCGTGTTCAGGGACTCCCATGACGACCACTTCAACCGCCCGCGCTCCCTTCAATCGTCTGCTCCTGACCGGCGCCGCCGGTGGCCTGGGCAAAGTCTTGCGCGAAAGCCTGCGCCCCTATGCCAATGTCATTCGCCTGTCGGACATCGCCGACATCGCCCCGGCCATCGATGATCGTGAAGAAGTCGTACCCTGCGACCTCGCCGACAAGCAAGCCGTGCATCAACTGGTCGAAGGCGTGGACGCGATCCTGCATTTCGGCGGCGTCTCCACCGAGCATTCCTTCGAAGACATTCTCGGTGCCAACATCTGCGGCGTGTTCCACATCTACGAAGCCGCGCGCCGACACGGCGTGAAACGGGTGATCTTCGCCAGCTCCAACCATGTCATCGGTTTCTACAAACAAGATGAAGTCATCGATGCCCACTCCCCTCGCCGTCCCGACGGCTACTACGGCCTGTCCAAGTCCTACGGCGAAGACATGGCGACCTTCTACTTCGATCGCTATGGCATCGAAACCGTCAGCGTGCGCATCGGCTCGTCATTTCCGGAGCCGCAAAACCGCCGGATGATGAGCACCTGGCTGAGCTTCGCCGACCTCACCCAATTGCTCGAACGCGCGCTGTACACACCGGATGTCGGCCACACCGTGATCTACGGCATGTCCGATAACAAGGACGTCTGGTGGGACAACCATTTCGCCACGCGCCTGGGATATGTCCCGAAGGACAGCTCCGAAGTGTTCCGCGAAAAAGTCGAAGCCCAGCCGCTGCCGGCCGCCGATGATCCGGCCCGGGTCTACCAGGGTGGCGCCTTCTGCGCAGCCGGCCCGTTCGACGATTGAAACCACCCGCGCCTGCCACCTGATCCCAACAACAAAAACCCAAGGGAATGAGTTGCCATGCAAGCCGAATTGATTGTCGATGCCCGCAATGCGGTCGGTGAAAGCCCGGTCTGGGTCCCGGAGGAAAACGCCCTGTACTGGGTCGATATTCCTGCCGGGGGGTTGCAACGCTGGAGCGCCGACACCGGTCATGTCGACGCCTGGAAAGCCGCGGAAATGCTCGCGTGCATTACTCGTCACCCCGACGGTGGCTGGGTCGCTGGCATGGAGAGCGGGTTCTTCCACCTGCACGCGCATAACGATGGCAGTCTCGACAGCGAGCCACTGGCCTTCGTCGATCATCCCCGCCCGGACATGCGCCTCAACGATGGTCGCTGTGACCGTCACGGGCGTTTCTGGGCCGGCAGCATGGTGCTGAACATGGCCGCCAATGCCGCCGACGGCCGGCTCTATCGCTACAGCGCCGGGCAACGCGGGCCGCTGGCGGCGCAACTGGACGGTTTGATCGTGCCCAACGGCCTGGCCTTCAGCCCGGACGGACGCACGATGTACCTGTCCGACTCCCATCCATCGGTCCAGCAGATCTGGGCCTTCGACTACGACATCGACAGCGGCACCCCGACCCGTCGCCGGGTCTTTGTCGACATGAACCTGTTCGCCGGCCGCCCCGACGGCGCGGCCGTGGACGCTGAAGGCTGCTACTGGATCTGCGCCAACGACGCCGGGCTGATTCACCGCTTCACCCCTGACGGTCGCCTCGACCGCTCCCTTGCTGTCCCCGTGAAAAAACCGACCATGTGCGCCTTCGGAGGCAGTCGACTGGACACGCTGTTCGTGACCTCGATTCGCCCCGGTGATGACCATGATCGGCAGTCACTCGCCGGCGGGGTGTTCGCCCTCGACCCCGGCGTGAAAGGTCTGCCGGAACCGTTGTTCAACGATTCGCCGGCACTGTTGGATCAATAGCCTCCACCGCTTCTGCTGCACCGCTGCGCCTTTGAATACAAAAATAACAAGACTGGAGAAATGCCCATGGACTTCAAACGCACCTTGCTCGCCGCTGCAATTCCTTTCGCTTTCACCTTCGGCAGCGTCGCCCAGGCGCTGGAAATCAAATTCGCCGACATCCATCCCGCGGGTTATCCGACCGTGGTCGCCGAAGAGCAACTGGGCAAGACCCTGGTGGCCGACAGCGGCGGCAAACTGACGTTCAAGATGTTCGCCGGCGGTGTGCTCGGTTCGGAAAAGGAAGTGATCGAACAGGCTCAGGTCGGCGCGATCCAGATGGCCCGGGTCAGCCTCGGCATCGTCGGCCCGGTGGTACCGGACGTGAACGTGTTCAACATGCCGTTCGTGTTCCGCGACCAGGCACACATGCGCAAAGTCATCGACGGTGAAGTCGGCGACGAGATCCTCGACAAGATCACCCACTCCGAATTCAACCTGGTCGCCTTGGCCTGGATGGATGGCGGCACGCGCAACATCTACACCAAGAAACCGGTGCGCAGCCTCGAAGACCTCAAGGGTATGAAGATCCGCGTGCAAGGCAACCCGATGTTCATCGACACCATCAACGCCATGGGCGGCAACGGGATCGCGATGGACACCGGGGAAATCTTCAGCGCCCTGCAGACCGGGGTGATCGATGGCGCGGAAAACAACCCGCCGACTCTGCTCGAACACAACCACTACCAGAACGCCAAGTTCTACAGCCTGACCGGCCACCTGATCCTGCCCGAGCCCATCGTGATGTCGAAAATCACCTGGGAAAAACTCACCCCCGAACAGCAAGTGCTGGTGAAGAAAACCGCCAAGGCCGCGCAAGCCCACGAACGCACCCTGTGGGACGCCAAGTCCGCCAGCAGCGAAGAGAAACTCAAGGCCGCCGGCGTCGAGTTCATCACCGTCGACAAAAAACCTTTCTACGACGCAACCGCCTCGATCCGCGAAAAATACGGCGCGCCCTACGCCGATCTGATCAAGCGCATCGAAGCCGTCCAGTAACTCTCCCGCTCCCTTGAAAGGCCCGGCGCGCACGTCTGCACATGGGTAGACGTTCGTGCGCGCCCGGTTTCGGTGAAACCCGATGAAGAATCTATTGCTGCGCATCAACGACCGGCTGTACATGACCTGCATCTGGGTCGCCGGCCTGTCGGTCCTGACCATTTCCCTGATCATTCCCTGGGGCGTGTTCGCCCGCTACGTGCTGGGCACCGGCTCCAGCTGGCCGGAGCCCACCGCGATACTGCTGATGATGGTGTTCACCTTCATCGGTGCCGCCGCCAGTTACCGGGCGGGTGCGCACATGGCGGTGGCCATGCTGACCGATCGCATGTCGCCCGGCATGCGCAAGGGCATGAGCCTCTTCTCGCAACTGCTGATGGCGACCATTTGCGTGTTCATGACCGTATGGGGCACCAAGCTGTGCCTGTCGACCTGGAATCAGTTCATGAGCGCCCTGCCGACCCTGCGCGTGGGCATCACCTACATGCCGATCCCCGTGGGCGGCCTGCTGACCTTGATTTTCGTGCTGGAAAAACTCTTGCTCGGTGACCAGAGCAATCGTCGGGTCGTACGTTTCGACCTGGTTGAAGAAAGCGAAGGGGCTGCCTGAATGGACGCTTTGATTCTGTTGGGCAGCTTTATTGCACTGATCCTGATCGGCATGCCGGTCGCCTACGCCCTGGGGCTTTCGGCCCTGATCGGCGCCTGGTGGATCGACATTCCGTTCCAGGCCCTGATGATCCAGGTCGCCGGGGGCGTGAACAAATTTTCCCTGCTGGCGATTCCGTTCTTCGTCCTGGCCGGCGCGATCATGGCCGAGGGCGGGATGTCTAGACGCCTGGTAGCGTTTGCCGGGGTGCTGGTCGGGTTCGTGCGTGGCGGGTTGTCGCTGGTCAACATCATGGCCTCGACCTTTTTCGGCGCGATCTCCGGCTCTTCGGTGGCCGATACGGCCTCGGTCGGCTCGGTGCTGATCCCCGAAATGGAACGCAAAGGCTATCCCCGGGATTTCGCCACGGCGGTGACCGTCAGCGGTTCGGTACAAGCGCTCCTGACCCCGCCAAGCCACAACTCGGTGCTCTATTCGCTGGCCGCCGGCGGCACAGTGTCGATCGCTTCGCTGTTCATGGCCGGCGTGGTGCCGGGCTTGTTGATGAGCGCCTGCCTGATGGTGCTGTGCCTGATCTTCGCGAAGAAGCGTGACTACCCCAAGGGCGAAGTCATCCCGATGCGCGAAGCCCTGAAAATCTGCGGCGAAGCCATGTGGGGCCTGATGGCCATGGTGATCATTCTCGGCGGCATTCTGTCGGGCATTTTCACCGCGACCGAATCAGCCGCCATTGCGGTGCTGTGGTCGTTCTTCGTGACCATGTTCATCTACCGCGACTACAAGTGGAGCGAACTGCCGAAACTGATGCACCGCACGGTGCGGACGATTTCGATCGTGATGATCCTGATCGGCTTCGCCGCCAGCTTCGGCTACATCATGACCCTGATGCAGATCCCGGCGAAGATC
Organism: Pseudomonas sp. SDO5532_S415; assembly: GCF_054071155.1. Classification (NCBI taxonomy): domain Bacteria; kingdom Pseudomonadati; phylum Pseudomonadota; class Gammaproteobacteria; order Pseudomonadales; family Pseudomonadaceae; genus Pseudomonas; species Pseudomonas sp. SDO5532_S415. The sequence continues at coordinate 13,399 of NZ_JBSVWS010000113.1, forward strand.
ACGACGATGTTCCTGACCCTGTCGGACAACCGTTACGTGATCCTGATGTGCATCAACGTCATGCTGCTGTTGCTCGGCACGGTGATGGACATGGCACCGCTGATCCTGATCCTCACGCCTATCCTGATGCCGGTGATTCTCGGCATTGGCGTCGATCCGGTACAGTTCGGCATGATCATGCTGGTGAACCTGGGCATCGGATTGATAACACCGCCGGTGGGCGCGGTACTTTTTGTGGGGTCGGCCGTGGGTAAAGTCAGTATCGAAACAACCGTGAAGGCGCTGCTGCCATTCTATGGCGTGCTGTTCCTGGTGCTGATGGCCGTGACCTACATTCCGGCGTTGTCGCTTTGGTTGCCGCATTTGGTGTTGTAAAACACGCAGGAAGGCAAGACTCCCTGTGGCGAGGGAGCTTGCTCCCGCTGGGTCGCGCAGCGGCCCCCGCATTCGTTCAGATCAACCGGGTTGTGGGGTTCTACGGCTGCTGTGCAGCCGAACGGGAGCAAGCTCCCTCGCCACAAAGCCCCTCAATGAGCCAGTAGAGTCAACATGACGCCAGACATCCTCGAACTCGAAGACGAATTCACCCACCTCACCCTCGCCCCTGAACTCGGCGCGAGCATCGTCAACTGGACCGTACTCGGCACCGGCCAGCCCTTGTTGCGTCACGCCGATGCACAGGCATTGAACACCGGCCTGCCCGGCAAACTCGGTTGTTTTCCCCTGGTGCCCTGGTCCAACCGCATTGCCGAAGGCGGCTTCGGTTGCCCCGATGGCTGGCTGGCGCTGACACCCAACAGCATCACCGATCCGCTGCCGATTCACGGCAGTGCCTGGCAGCAACCGTGGCAAGTGGTTTCCCGATCAGCGAACGAAGTGATCCTGCAACTCGACAGCAGCACGCCCTTCGCCTACCGCGCCCGGCAACGATTCGAGCTGAGCGCAGGTCGCTTGAGCATCGAGTTGCACGTCACCCACCTGGCCGAACGTGCCGCATGGCACGGGCTCGGTCTGCACCCCTACTTTCCACGTACGACAAACACTCGCCTGATGGCCCCGGCCGAACAGGTCTGGTTGTGCGATGCGTCCAAACTGCCGACACAGCTCGCTGCGTTACCCGCCGATTGGGATTTCCGGCAACCCAAGGCCTTGCCCGAGACAGTGGTCGACAACGGCTTTTGCCAATGGAATGGCCACTGCCTGATCCAGCAGCCTGACCTGGGTCATGAACTGGAGTGCCAGGTCACAGGCGGCGATTACTACCTGCTTTACTGCCCGGCTGGCCTGGATTTTTTCTGTCTCGAACCGGTGAGCCACCCGGTCAACGCGCACCACCTGCCCGGCCGGCCGGGCTTGCGCTTGCTGGAGCAAGGTCAAACCTCGACGCTGGGCTTCAAGCTGCAGTACCGGGCGCTTTAAGCCGGCGCCCCTAACAACTGACTCAACACCGCACGCAACTTGCCGGGCTTGACCGGTTTGTTCAGCAGCGGTGCGTCGAGCCGTTGCAGCGAGCGCCGGCACTGGTCGGTGCGGTCGGCGGTGATGATCACCGCCGGGATAGGCCGGTGGAAATGCTCGCGCAAATGGCGCACCACATCACAGCCAACCACCGCGTGATCGAGGTGATAGTCCGCCAGAATCAGTTCCGGCGCCCGTCCCTCAAGGGCCGCCAGCGCCGAGGCTTCATCGGTGGCCGTGACCACGTCGCACCCCCACTGCCCGAGCAACGCGCCCATGCTCTCCAGGATGCTTACTTCATTGTCCAGCACCAGCAATCGCCGGCCCGGCAACGGGTTACCGGTCCCCGGCTGGGGCGCCGCCTGGCTGATCGGCAAGGGGACTTCATGGGAAAGTGGCACCTCGATGCTGAACATCGAACCGCGCCCCGGCAGCGAATGCACGCCGATTTTATAGCCGAGGATCTTGGCGATGCGTTCGACGATGGCCAGTCCCAAGCCCACACCTTTACGGTCGGCGGCACGGCCGACATCCAGCTGATTGAATTCAAGGAAGATCGAGTCCAGCCGGTCGGCGGCGATCCCACGCCCGGTGTCCCACACCTCCAGGCGCAGATAATCGCCCCGGCGCCGGGCGGCGAGCAGGATGCTGCCTTCCTCGGTGTAGCGGCAGGCATTGCTGAGGAAGTTGCGCAGGATGCGCGTCATCAGGCGCAGGTCGGTGCTGATGGCGTAATCGCCCATGTGCACCCGCAGATTCAATCCCTCCGCCTGGGCCACCGACTGGAACTCCGACACCAGCGGCCCGAGCAATTCATCCAGGCGGTAAGGCGCGATGTCCGGCTTGACCGCTGACTGATCGAGCCGGGAAATGTCCAACAGATCGGTGAGCAGGTCTTCGGCGCCTTCCAGGGCTTGGTGAGTGCGTTCGACCAGCACCTGCTCGACGTCCGGCAACTTGCGCTCGCGCAAGGTCGAGATCAGCAAGCGCGCGGCGTTCAGCGGTTGCAGCAGGTCATGACTGGCGGCGGCGAGGTATTTGTCCTTGCTGCGATTGGCCGCTTCGGCGGCATCACGGGCGTCGCGCAGGGCCTGGGCGATCTGTTTACGCTGGGTGATCTGCTGCTGCAGGTTGCGGTTGGCTTCGAGCAGTTCATCGGTGCGCGCAGTGACGCGCAGCTCCAGTTCGTCATTGAGTTGTTGCAGGCGCTGCTGGGCCTGTTTGCGCTCGGTGATATCGGCGACAAAACCTTCCACCAGGCCTTCCTGGCCGGGCTTGAGCAACAAGTTCATCAGCACATCGAGGTGGCTGCCGTCCTTGCGGCGCAAGCGCGTTTCGTAACCGTGCAGGCTGTGTTGGCGCCTGAGGACTTCACCGATGGTTTCCAATTCCTGCACGCCACCGGCAAACAGGTTGCTGGCCAGGTCGTTCAGGGAAAACAGCACCTCCTGCGGGTCCTGATAACCGAGCATGCGCGCCAGCGCCGGGTTGGCGGCCCGCATGCCATCTTGCAGGCTGGCCTGGAAAATCCCGTGGACCGCGTTTTCGAACAGCCATTTGTAGCGGTTGCGTTCGGCTTCCAGTTCATCCAGGCGCGCGGCCAGTTCCGGGTAATGGCTCTTACGGGCCGAGTGGCTGCCCAGTCCCAGCAGCCCGGCCAGGGCCCGTTGTTGTTCGTCAGAGGGCTTCGCCATAGACGACCTCGACATCACGCTGACTGGACTCGCGCGGGTTGGTCAGGATGCACGGGTCATGCATCGCGTGTTGCGACAGGAACGGAATGTCCGACGTGCTGACCCCATGCAAGCCAAGGGTTTCATGGAAGCCAATGGCGTGTTTGAGGGCAATCAGGTGTTCGACCAGTCGCCCGCAGATCTGCCGCTGATTCAAACCCCGGCAATCGATGCCAAAGGTCTCGGCGATAACCTTGAAACGCTCCGGCGCCGAACTGTAGTTGAACGCCACGACGTGCTCCACCAGCACCGCGTTGCACAGGCCATGGGGCAAATCGAGGAAACCGCCCAGGCTGTGGGACATCGCATGCACCGCGCCAAGGATCGCGTTGGAAAACGCCAGCCCGGCCTGCATGCTGCCCAGCATGATTTTTTCGCGCAGGGCGATGTCCGTCGGGTTGGCGATCATCTGCACCAGATGGCCGTTGATCAGGCGCATCGCCTCCAGTGCATGGGGATCGGTCAGCGGCCCGTGACCGGTGGAAACGAAGGCTTCGATGGCGTGCACCAGGGCGTCGATGCCGGTACAGGCGGACAGGAACGGGTCCATGCTCAGGGTGGTTTCCGGGTCGATCAGCGACACGTCCGGCACCACCGCCTTGCTGACGATGGAGAACTTCATGCGTTCTTGCTGATTGGAAATGATCACGAATTGCGAAACGTCGGCCGAGGTGCCGGCGGTGGTCGGTATCAGGATCAGCGGCGGGCTGGGCACCCGGACGGTGTCCACCCCTTCAAATTCGAGGATGCTGCGACCGTGGGCGACGACAATACCGATGCCTTTGCCGCAATCCATCGGGCTCCCGCCGCCGACGGCAACGATCACATCACAGTGGTTTTCCCGGTACAGCTCGGCGCCGAGCATGACCTCTTCGACCCGCGGGTTGGGCGAGACGGCGCTGTAAAGGCAATATTCGATGCCCAGCGCTTGCAGGCTGGCTTCGACATCGGCGACCCAACCGGCGGCAATCACCCCCGGATCGCTGACAACCAACACCTTGCGCGCGCCAAAGGTCTTGGCGTAATTGCCGACGTTGTGCCGGCAGCCGGCACCGAAGATGATTTCAGGCGAGACGAATTTACGCAGCTGACTGAGACTCTGGCTCATTGGAAAGCCTGTTTTTTATTGTTTTGGAAGGTAAAGCCACACTAACGCATCCGGCTGCGAATGCAATCAGACCAAGGTCATCTGCCCGGATCCTCCTAACGCTGAAAATCCCTGTGGGAGCGAGCCTGCTCGCGAAAGCGGTGGGTCAGTCTCCCACGATATTGAATGTGACGGCCTCTTCGCGAGCAGGCTCGCTCTCACAAGGTGATCGGCGCTCCATTTATCCGCGGTAGATCAGCCGCGACGCCTTCTCATTGCGCAACGTCAGGTGCTCCATGCCCTGCCCCGGCGCTTCGGCTTCCTCCCGTGCCTTGAGAATGACGCCATGGTGCGGCGACTTGCTGCACACCGGGTCGGCATTGTCGGCATCACCGGTCAGCATGAAGGCCTGGCAGCGGCAGCCTCCCAGATCCTTGTGTTTTTCATCGCAGGAACGGCACGGCTCCTTCATCCAGGCATCGCCACGGAATCGGTTGAAACCGAAGGAATCGTTCCAGATGTGCTCGATACTCTGTTCGCGCACGTTGGGAAACTGCACCGGCAATTGCCGGGCGCTGTGACACGGCAACGCCGTGCCGTCGGGGGTGATGTCGAGAAACAGGTTGGCCCATCCGTTCATGCACGTCTTGGGGCGTTCCTCGTAGTAATCCGGGGTGACGAAGATCAACTTGCACGGATGGCCTTGCGCCTCAAGTCGCTCGCGGTACTCGTTAGTGATGCGCTCGGCACGCTGCAACTGCTCGCGGGTCGGTAACAGGCCGACGCGGTTGAGCTCGGCCCAGCCATAGAACTGACAGGTGGCCAGTTCGACGAAATCCGCTTCCAGATCCAGGCACAGCTCAATGATCTGCGCGATCCGGTCGATGTTGTGCCGATGGGTGACGAAGTTCAGCACCATCGGATAGCCCTGGGCTTTCACCGCCCGGGCCATGGCGAGCTTTTGGGCGAAGGCCTTGCGCGAGCCGGCCAGCATGTTATTCACCGCTTCGTCGGCGGCCTGGAAACTGATCTGGATATGGTCCAGCCCGGCGACCTTGAAGTCGCGCACCTTCTGCTCGGTCAGGCCGATGCCCGAGGTGATCAGGTTGGTGTAGTAACCCATGTCCCGCGCGGCCTTGATCAACTGCGCCAGATCCTGACGCACCAGTGGCTCGCCACCGGAGAATCCCAGTTGCGCGGCGCCCATGTCCCGTGCTTCGCGGAACACGCGAATCCATTCTTCGGTGTTCAATTCCTCGCCGTGGCGGGCAAAGTCCAGTGGGTTGGAGCAATACGGGCATTGCAGCGGGCAGCGATAGGTCAACTCCGCCAGCAACCACAGCGGCGGCCCCGGCTGCCCCGGCGGCGCATCACTCGATCCAGAACTGCGCATGGGCCACCTCCAGAAACGCCAGCACATCCTCGTCGATCCCCGGTACGCCCGGGAAATCCGCCGTCAGCCGATCAATGATCGCTGCGACGCTGCGCTCACCATCCAGCAGATTGAGAATCTGCCCGGCGCTGGCGTTGAGCTTGATCATGCCTTCGGGGTACAGCAGCACATGGCAGTCCTGGCGCGGCTCCCATTGCAGGCGAAACCCCCGGCGCAACGACGGTGACTGCTCGCGGTCGATCAGGCTCACAGGGCAATCCCCCGATGCCAGACGTGGTCGCGGGTGACGGTGTGATACGGCGGGCGTTGCAGTTCATAGGCCATGCTCATGGCATCGAGCATGCCCCACAGCACATCCAGCTTGAATTGCAGAATCTGCAACATGCGTTGTTGGGCCTCGAGGGTGACGTAATGCGCGAGGGTGATACGCAAGCCGTGTTCGACATCGCGCCGGGCCTGGCTCAGCCGCGCGCGGAAGTAGTCGTAGCCGGCGACGTCGATCCACGGGTAATGGCTGGGCCAGGCGTCGAGCCGCGATTGATGGATCTGCGGCGCGAACAGTTCGGTCAGCGAGCTGCTGGCCGCTTCCTGCCAACAGGCACGACGGGCGAAATTGACGTAGGCGTCCACGGCGAAACGTACACCCGGCAGGACCAGTTCCTGCGACAGGACCTGCTCGCGATCCAGCCCCACCGCTTCGCCCAGGCGCAACCAGGCTTCGATGCCGCCTTCGCTGCCGGGCACGCCGTCGTGATCGAGGATGCGTTGCAGCCATTCGCGGCGCACTTCCCGGTCGGGGCAATTGGCGAGGGTCGCGGCGTCCTTGAGCGGAATGTTGACCTGGTAATAGAAGCGATTGGCGACCCAGCCCTGGATCTGCTCGCGGGTGGCGCGGCCTTCGTACATCGCCACGTGGTAGGGGTGGTGGATGTGGTAGTAGGCACCTTTGGCGCGCAGGGCGGCTTCGAATTCGGTGGGGGTCATTGCTGTATCGGTCATTGCGATCTCCTGGAGGCTTTGCGGTGGCTGGTCTGGCCCCTTCGCGAGCAGGCTCGCTCCCACAGTTGATTGCGGTGCCC
>NZ_JBSVWS010000114.1:0-20127 GCF_054071155.1 Pseudomonas sp. SDO5532_S415
TTGACCGCGTTCCAATGTGGGAGCGAGCCTGCTCGCGAAGGCGCGAGTCGTTACACCGCCAATTAGAAGGTTGATAACCATGCTCCAACTGATCCTCGGCGGCGCCCGCTCCGGCAAAAGTCGCCTGGCTGAAAAACTGGCAACAGACAGTCAGCTCCAGGTGACCTACATCGCCACCAGCCAACCCCTGGACGGCGAAATGAGCCAGCGGGTCGCCCATCATCGCGCCCGTCGTCCGGCCGAATGGGCGTTGATCGAAGAACCTCTGGAACTGGCCCGTGTCCTGCGCGAAAACGCTCGCGCCGATCATTGCCTGTTAGTCGATTGCCTGACCCTGTGGCTGACCAATCTGCTGATGCAGGACGATGCCGAGCGCCTGAACGCCGAGCGTGAAGCCTTGCTGGAGTGCCTGGCGTCACTGCCGGGGGAAATCATTTTTGTCAGCAACGAGACCGGAATGGGTGTCGTGCCGCTGGGCGAGTTGACTCGCCGCTATGTCGATGAAGCCGGTTGGCTGCATCAAGCTCTGGCCGAGCGTTGTCAGCGAGTTGTCCTGACCGTCGCCGGCCTGCCCCTGACTTTGAAAGGAACTGCGTTATGAGCCCATCCTGGTGGTTGAACCCGTGCCAAGTGATCGACGCCCAGGCGGTCGAGCAGGCGCTAGCCCGCCAACAGCAACTGACCAAGCCGGCCGGATCTCTCGGTCAACTTGAGTCGGTGGCGGTGCAACTGGCGGGATTGCAGGGGCGGGTCAAGCCGAGTCTGGAGCAGGTGTCGATCGCAATTTTTGCCGGTGATCACGGCGTGGTGGCCGAAGGGGTGTCGGCGTTTCCCCAGGAAGTCACCGGGCAGATGCTGCATAACTTCGTCAACGGCGGTGCGGCGATCAGCGTATTGGCGCGGCAGCTGGGGGCTTGCCTCGAAGTGGTGGATCTGGGAACGGTCACGCCATCGTTGAACCTGCCGGGGGTGCGTCACCTGAACGTCGGCCCGGGCACGGCGAATTTCGCGCAGGGTCCGGCGATGACCGCGGCTCAAGGCGAACTCGCTCTGCAGGCCGGTCGTGACAGCGTATGGCGGGCGAAAGCGGGCGGTGCGCAGTTGTTCATCGGTGGCGAGATGGGCATCGGCAACACCACTGCCGCCAGCGCGCTGGCCTGTGCCTTGCTCGAATGCCCGGTGGTGCATCTGGCCGGGCCGGGCACTGGTTTGAATGCGGCGGGTGTCAGCCACAAGGCCGAGGTGATTGAACGCGCATTGGCATTGCATGGCGCTCAACGTGGCGATGCCTTGCAAACCCTGTTCAATCTGGGCGGCTTCGAAATCGCAGCACTGGTTGGCGCTTATCTGGCCTGTGCCCAGGAAGGTGTTGCAGTGTTGGTGGACGGCTTCATCTGCAGCGTTGCCGCGTTGGTCGCGGTGCGCCTGAATCCTGAATGCCGTCAGTGGCTGTTGTTTGGTCATCGTGGCGCCGAGCCCGGGCATCGGCATGTGCTGGAAACCCTGGGCGCCGAGCCGTTGCTCGACCTCGGTTTGCGTCTGGGCGAAGGCAGCGGCGCGGCACTGGCCGTGCCGTTGTTGCGGCTTGCGTGTGACCTGCACGGGCAAATGGCGACGTTCGCTGAGGCGGCGGTCGCGGATCGTCCGGCATGATTTTGCGCCTGGATCTGCTGCGTCATGGCGAAACCGAACTCGGCGGCGGCTTGCGTGGCAGTCTCGACGATGCGCTGACCGAAAAGGGTTGGCAGCAGATGCGCGCGGCCGTGATAGAGCAGGGGCCTTGGGATCGTGTGATCAGCTCACCGTTGCAGCGTTGTGCGCGCTTCGCTGAGGAACTCGCCGGGCAAATGGGCTTACCGGTAGCGTTCGATCAGAACCTGCAGGAACTGCACTTTGGTCGTTGGGAAGGGCAGAGCGCCGCGGCGTTGATGGAAACCGATGCCGAAGCCCTGGGGTTGTTTTGGGCGGATCCTTATTCATTCACCCCGCCTCAGGGAGAGCCGGTGGCCGAATTTTCTGTGCGGGTGCGGGCGGCAGTGGCGCGTTTGCAAGCGGCGTACGCCGGCGAGCGTGTGTTGCTGATCAGCCATGGCGGGGTCATGCGTTTGTTGCTGGCTCAAGCCCGAGGTTTGCCTCGTGAGCAGTTGCTCAACGTCGAAGTGGGTCATGGAGCACTGTTCTCGCTATCGGTTGATGCCGATGGCTTGTTAAAGGAAGTGCATTGACCATGTTGCCGTTCTGGATCGCCCTGCAATTCCTCAGCAGCCTGCCGATACGATTGCCGGGCATGCCGGCACCGCAAGAGCTGGGGCGATCGCTGCTGTTTTATCCGCTGGTGGGTTTGTTGTTCGGCGGGATTCTATGGGCATTGAACTGGCTGTTGCTGGGCACGCCCTTGTTGTTGCACGCAGCGCTGTTGCTGACGGTTTGGGTGTTGCTCAGCGGGGCGTTGCACCTGGACGGTCTGGCCGACAGCGCCGACGCCTGGCTCGGTGGATATGGCGACCGTGAGCGCACACTGACGATCATGAAAGACCCGCGCAGCGGACCGATCGCAGTGGTTACGCTGGTCTTGGTGCTGCTGCTGAAATTTGCCGCGTTGCTGGCGTTGATCGAACAGCAGCACGCCGTGGCGCTGATCATCGTTCCGTTGCTGGGGCGCAGCGCGTTGCTGGGGTTATTCCTGACCACGCCCTATGTGCGTCCTGGCGGTCTGGGGCAGGCACTGGCCGATCATCTTCCGCGGTCGGCGGGCAAGCAGGTGTTGGCACTCAGCGCTTTGGTTTGTCTGCTGATCGCGGGTATTCAGGGCGTGTTCTCCGTGGTGTTGGGCGTTGCGCTGTTCGTCTGGTTAAGGCAAGTGATGTTGCGGCGACTGGGCGGGACGACAGGGGATACGGCCGGCGCATTGCTGGAGTTGCTGGAAGTGGCGGTGCTAGTAGGGCTTGCGCTAGTCCTGTAGGAGCGAGCTCGCATCGCGATGCATTCGAGACCGCCGTGTTTATTCAGAAAGCACGCGTTATCGTTGACGCCCATCGCGAGCAAGCTCGCTCCTACAGGGCTTCGGTGTAACATAAATTTGCATTCATTCAACCACGGGTATATACACGCACCATGCTCGACTCCCAATGTTTATGTATCAACCTGCGTCGCGCCGCCCGTGGCGTCAGCAGGCACTACGACGGCGCTCTCGATGGCTTCGGGATCAACGTTGCGCAGTATTCTTTGCTGTGCAATCTGCAGCGTCTGGATCAACCGAGCATTTCCACGTTGGCCGAAGCCATGGGGCTGGATCGCAGCACCCTGGGGCGTAATCTTCGGGTACTGGAAGGCGAAGGCCTGGTGACGCTGGTGGAAGGCGAGGACATGCGCAATCGTATCGTCCTGCTGACCGAGGCCGGAGCCGAGCGGCTAAAAGCAGCCTTGCCGGCCTGGGAGGCGGCGCAGCAGCGATTGGTTGATCGTCTGGGCGCCGAAAAGCGTGAAACGTTGTTGAAGTTGCTGGACGAACTGGCTTGATGCCGGTTTGTTCGATCTTAAGCGGGTATATACCCGCGACCGGAGAACAAGAATGACATCGATGTGGCGTACGTGCGGTTGGGTTCTGTTGGGGAGTGCGCTGATTCTTGCGTTGTCTCTGGGCGTTCGACATGGCTTCGGCCTGTTCCTCGCGCCGATGAGTGCCGAATTCGGCTGGGGGCGGGAAGTCTTTGCCTTCGCCATCGCCCTGCAAAACCTGATCTGGGGCCTGGCGCAACCGTTCACCGGCGCGCTGGCCGATCGCTTTGGCGCGGCGAAAGTGGTGCTCATCGGTGGCGTTCTGTATGCCCTGGGCCTGGTGTTCATGGGCCTGTCCGACTCGGCGGTGACTTTGTCGCTAAGTGCCGGCCTGTTGATCGGCATCGGTCTGTCCGGCACCTCGTTTTCGGTGATCCTCGGCGTGGTCGGGCGGGCAGTGCCGCCGGAGAAACGCAGCATGGGCATGGGGATCGCCAGCGCCGCCGGTTCCTTCGGTCAGTTCGCCATGCTGCCCGGCACGCTCGGGTTGATCGGCTGGCTCGGCTGGTCCGCGGCCTTGCTGGCGTTGGGGTTGCTGGTGGCCCTGATCGTGCCGCTGGTGGGCATGCTCAAGGACAAACCCTTGCCGGTGCTAGGGCATGAACAAACCCTGTCCGAAGCCTTGCGTGAAGCCTGTTCCCATTCGGGATTCTGGCTGCTGGCGTTCGGCTTTTTTGTCTGCGGCTTCCAGGTGGTGTTCATCGGCGTGCACTTGCCGGCGTACCTGGTGGATCAACATCTTCCGGCCACCGTCGGCACCACGGTGTTGGCGCTGATCGGTCTGTTCAATATCTTCGGCACCTACACCGCAGGCTGGCTGGGCGGGCGCATGTCCAAGCCGCGGTTGCTCACGGGTCTGTACTTGTTGCGGGCTGTGGTGATTGCGCTGTTCCTGTGGGCGCCGGTGACCACGACAACAGCCTATCTATTCGGCATGGCCATGGGCTTCCTGTGGCTGTCGACGGTGCCCTTGACCAACGGCACGGTCGCGACCTTGTTTGGCGTACGAAACCTGTCCATGCTCGGTGGGATTGTTTTCCTGTTCCATCAGCTCGGCTCGTTCCTCGGCGGCTGGTTGGGCGGGGTGGTGTACGATCGAACCGGAAGCTATGACTTGATCTGGCAAGTCGCGATTCTCTTGAGCCTGATGGCGGCGGCCCTGAACTGGCCGGTGCGTGAACGGCCGGTGGCGCGCCTGCAAACCCAAATGAGTGCGACATGAACAGTCTCTGGCCGCGAATCACCCTTTTGGCCGTCTGTGCCTTGCTGCTGGCCCTGGCGTGGTGGGGCTGGCATCGGGGCGGGCTGGCGTTGATGCAGTTGGGCATGAGTGTGTGCTAGAGGGAGGCTTGCTAGCAGGATGTCAGGGCGAGTAACTTCGATCCTGACGATTCCTCACACGGAGGCACCGATATGCTGATGCGCTGGTTTGCAGTTCCCGCGTTACTGGTAGCGTTTAGCGGATTGGCTCAAGCGGCAGAGTGCCCGGCGCTGTTGCAAGGCTCATTGCCCAAGTTGCGCGCCAATGAGTCCATCGATTTGTGCCAGCGCTTTGCCGGCAAGCCGTTGGTGGTGGTCAACACTGCCAGTTTCTGTGGCTTCGCGCCGCAGTTCAAAAGCCTTGAGGCGTTGAATCAGCGTTACAAGGAGCAGGGGCTGGAAGTGATCGGCGTACCATCCAATGACTTCAAGCAGGAAGCCAAGGACGGTGCCGAGACCGCCAAGGTCTGTTACGTGAATTATGGCGTGACCTTCACCATGACCGAACCGCAGAAAGTCCGCGGCGACGATGCCACGCACCTGTTCAAGGTGCTTGCCAGTCAGAGCAGCGCGCCCAAGTGGAATTTCTACAAGTACGTGGTCGATCGCCAGGGCAAGGTGATCGCCAGTTTTTCCAGCCTGACCAAGCCCGATGACCCTGAGTTCATCGCCGCTGTGGAGAAAGCCCTGGCCTCGCCGCCGCTGGCTGCCGTTCCCTGACTGTGGGAGCGAGCCTGCTCGCGAATTTCGAGGGCGCCACGTTTATCCTGCTGGTACACGTCATCGTTGACGTCCATCGCGAGCAAGCTCGCTCCTACAGCCCACAAAAAAGCCCTGCGTTCTGCAGAAGAGCGCGGGGCTTTTTCGATTCGGGCGGCGAGTCGTTCAGGCTCGCCGACGATCATCAGAAGCGGTAGGTCGCACCGACACCGAAGCCGTTCGCCCAGTTTTCATACTTGGCGCTGTAGCTCTGGTTGCGAGGAGCACCGTTGCTGTTGTTGACATGGACCGCTTCTTCCTTCAGGTACGAATACGCCACGTCGATGGTCAGGTCGTCGGTCGGGCTCCAGCCGGCACCCAGGCTGAAAATCGTGCGATCGCCCGTCGGGATACGTGGCGAGCGGTTTTCGTTGTTGGTTGGCGCCTGGTCGACGGACAGACCGGTACGCAGTACCCACTGCTTGTTCAGCTGGTAGGAAGCACCAATGGCGTGCGCCCAGGTGTCGTGCCAGTTCTGCTCTTCAGTAATGGTGCCAAACCCGCGTGCGGCCAACGCTGCAGGTACGCCTTCGTTCTCGACGGAGATTTCCTTGAGGCGGCTCCAGCGAGTCCAGGTGCTGCCTGCGTAGAGGGTCCACTGGTCGTTCAGCTGGTGAGTCACGGAGAAGTCAACCGACTCAGGCGTCGTGATGTCGAGCGAAGCGTCGTACTTCTGGCTCGGGTTTTGGCCCAGTGCGCTAAGCAGGCCGTAGTTGACCTTGGTGTCACCCTCGATCTTGTACTTCACTTTCGAATGGTAGGTCAGGCCGACGCGAGTGCTGTCGGTGGCTTGCACCAGAATACCGATGTTGTAACCCAGTGCGGTGTCGTCACCCTTGATCTTGACTTCACCGTCCGGTGCCAGCGGGTTCAGGGAGACGTTCGATTCCAGCTTGCCGTCGATGCGGTTGATGGTCGGACCAAAACCGATCGACACCTTGTCGTTGAAGGCATAGCTGACGGTTGGCTGCAGGGTCACGATTTTGACTTCGCTCTTGCTGCCGAAGTAACGGCCGGCAAAGCCGTTCTCGTAATCGGTTACCAGGCCGAACGGCGCATAGACGCCGAAACCGACCGCCCACTGGTCATCGATTGGCTTGACGTAGTAGCCCATCGGCACGCCCATGAAAGGGACCATGTCACCTTTGTTGGTGCCGCCGTTCGGACGGGAGCTGGCATCGCTGATATCGGTGTGCGCGTCAATAAATGCAACACCGCCAGTCACTTGTTCGCGCTTGAGGCGAGACATGCCGGCAGGGTTGCCAAAAATGGTGGATGCGTCGTCGGCAGAGGAAGATCGCCCGGCAAAACCTGTACCCATCCCGCTGATGCTTTGTTCGTTGAGGGCAAAGCCACTTGCAAAGATCTGGGTGGATGCCAAGGCAACGGCGAGGCTAATGGTGGTTTTGAGCATTACTTTTTTCATTATTAGAACTCCTGGTGATCACCGGGGCGCAAATTACCAACATTTTTGTCCGGGCGCTATAGGCTGTATCGCTTGATTTAGAGCGGTTTTGTAGGACAATCCGACCAGATTCGCGACCTGTTGTGCGATCTTTGGATCCAAGCGGGGATCAGCAGGCTACCTGATTCAGCGGTGAAACACAGGTTTGCCAAGCGGAGGTGAAGTCTCTCAGGCGTCCTTGGGGCTGGAAGGTCTGGCGCCAGATTCGGGCCATGCCCAGCAGGTCGTCTGCTGCGGGGAGAGGGGTGTTCTGTTCTTCGACCAGCAGCCAGGCAATGGCTGTGGCGTAACGCAGGTTGACGGTCAATTCCAGGTGCGGGCCACTGAGAAAGGCATGCTGGCTGGCCAGGCCGCGGACCAGGCTGGCACGTTCGGGATCGAGGGCCAGGTAGTGGTCCCAGAGGGCCTGATGGCGGGGTTCGGCGATTCGATACAGGCCGTGCCCACGGCGGTCGTGCAGGGCGGAACCAAGGGCTGACTGGCTGGCGGCGATACCCAGCAGCAGGGATTCGGCGGTTGCGCTATGGCGTCCAAGGTAGATCAATGTCGGGCGGATCACATAGCGGCACAGTTCGCTGGCAGCGATACCCATAAAACCCTCGAAACACTAAATGGTCGGCGAAACCTGAAGGGAGCGTTGGCAGCGGTGAATCGACTCAGGCTCGCCGGAAGCGGATCAAGCCGCTTGAGTTGAAGTGTAGTGTCATATTCACTGCGTAAAGGTCTGTTTTTAAAATATTTCCGGCTTCCAGTTATAACCGTTATATCGCTTGGTGCTTAGCCGGAGGACCTGCAACATGAAATGCCAGGCAACAAAAAGCCCCGCTTTTTGAGCGGGGCTTCTGGTGTTTCAGCCTTGCTGGCGTCTCAGGCAACCAGTGCCTGACGGGTACGCTCGATCACAGCCTGCAGCGGTTCGGCGCTGGAGTATTGATCGGGGTACAGGCGCTCGCTGTGACGGGCGATGCCGTGTTCGTTGACCAGGGTAAAGCTGAAGCAGCCTTTGCGAGCGGCCATGATCAGGCAGTTCATTGGTGCAAAAGCGTTGGTTAGGGTGCGGATGGCATCCTGTGCATGGATTTGAGTAGACATAGTCATGGGTGTTCCTACAAGCGACACGGATAAGAGCCGTGCAAAATTAAAACGTTCCAGTAACGACGACCACCGTTGGTCGAACGAAGAACCCGACTGGAACAAAGCAGCCAGTTTGAAGCGCTGATAATTGGCGCGCTTGGGCTGGCAGGTAGGTACTTAGGAGGGCAGGCAACACATCGAGGGCAAAGGTTCTGGGCCCGGGGTGAAGATCCTGATCAATTTGCAGGTTGGTTCGGTCAGAGTAAGTGAGCCTGACAACACCCTTTGCTTTCGATTCAAAGGCTGTGTTGACACAAGATTTACCTGGAAACCATCGAGGTGGCCGATCCCGCTTGTTCGGTGTAAGGCTTCCTGTGGGAAGGCTGACCGGGGGGATTTGTTCGACCAGAATTGACTTTCAGCTTGGTACTAACGGCGCGGATAGTATCGGATTGAAACGGCGATGGGAAGTGTGTTAGCCAAAAAAGCCGGCCAGTCGTCTCATTCTGCGGCTACGTAAAGTCCTTTGCCGAAGGTCATGAACCGAAGCAGCGCCCTGTAATGGTCCGTAATCCGACCGGCGGTCGTGGTGAATCGACCAGTGGCGAACTGCCTGGATCACGGGTTTGCAGGGTTTTATCCCCAGACAAGGAGAAAAAATGCGCGAAAAAAGCGCAGCGATATAACCGTCCCGAAGGTACTTGTGCACATTATTTGCGCGCGCTGTCACCTCGCTGTCATCTAGCCTTCAAGCGCAGTGGGTGCCTGTAACCAAAATTTAAGTCAATGAAAAACATCGCTTTTTTTAACTGGTGAAAAAATCGTCAGTTTGACTGCAGGCCCCATTCCACAGGGCTTTGCGAGACTTCAGGGGCGGTTGTCCACTGAGTTATCCACAGCTTCTGTGGATTGTCCCGAGCGCTTGCTCTAGGACGGGCGTGCCCGGATTTTTTCACCTTTACCTGTAAGAAAAAAAGAGTAGAGTGGCGCGCCTTCCGATCTGCCCACAGTGTTTTATGAAGTTTCGTACGCCATCCGCTTCATCCACTTCCAAAACGCCCATTGTTGCCCCACCCAAGCGCTTTTCGATGCGGGTGGCCGAATGGCTGCTGGACAGCCCGCGCCTGGGCGAAAACACCAACGTCAAACACATTGCCGGGCGTTTGCTCAAGCAACCGGCCCGTGAGGGCGTCGTGGCTGCGCAAAGCCGCCTCGGCCAGTTGATGTGCCGCGAGTGCGGCAATGCCAGGGACCGTCGCATCGGCCAGGATCTCCTGCGCCAGGCAGCGCGGGCAGGGGACTTGCGTGCGCAACAGGAACTGGGCCTGCTCGAAGACTGAGCTGTCCAAGACCTGACGCCTTGGTTAACCTTCAAGCTTTATTTCAATGGCAGGAATGGCTATGGCTATGGACTTGACCAGCGCGTTGCTGGGGCTCGGGGGCGCTGCTCTGCCGCTACTGGTATTGGCCTGGCAACTTCAACGCAGGGCAAGCTTGGCGCAAGCCCAGGTCGCGTTGCTGGAAGAGCGACTGGCTACGGCGCATCTGGCGCAGGATGGCCTGAACGCGCAACTCGAAGCCTGTCGTGATGAAATAGCCGATCTCGGTCAGGCCAATGCCGCCCGGCAAGCTGACCTTGCCGCTGTGCGCCGTGAAGTCGAGTTGCTGCAAATCGAACGGGATGATGCCCGCGACGCCTCCCACGCCTGGAATATCGAACGCGCAGGCAAAGATGCCGAGTTGCGTCGCCTGGACGCCCAGGCGGCATCGCTCAACGCCGAATTGCGTGAGCAGCAGGAAAGCCACCAGCAGCGCCTCAACGACCTGCAGGGTTCAAGAGATGAGCTGCGTGCGCAGTTCGCCGAACTGGCGGGGAAGATTTTCGATGAGCGAGAGCAGCGTTTTGCAGAGACCAGCCAGCAGCGCCTGGGACAGCTGCTCGATCCGTTAAAGGAGCGCATCCAGTCGTTTGAAAAACGCGTCGAGGAAAGCTATCAGGCTGAAGCCCGGGAACGCTTTTCGCTGGCCAAGGAACTGGAGCGCCTGCAACAGTTGAACCTGCGCCTGAGTGATGAAGCCACCAACCTGACCCGTGCCTTGAAGGGGCAGAAAACCCAGGGTAACTGGGGTGAACTGATTCTGGAGCGAGTGCTTGAGCATGCCGGGCTGGAGAAGGGCCGCGAATATCAGACCCAGGTCAATCTCAAAGGCCCGGATGGCGAGCGGTTCCAACCTGACGTGATCATTTATCTGCCTGGCGACAAGCAGGTGGTGGTCGACTCCAAGGTCAGCCTCACGGCTTATCAGCAATACGTGGCGGCCGAAGACGAAGGCATCAGCCAGATCGCTATCAAGCAGCACGTCCTGTCCCTGCGCAATCATGTCAAAGGTCTGGCCGGCAAGGACTACAAGCGGCTCGACGGTTTGCACAGCCTGGATTTCGTCCTGCTGTTCGTACCGATCGAAGCGGCATTTTCCGCCGCGTTGCAGGCCGAACCGACACTGTTCCAGGAGGCGTTCGACCGCAATATCGTGATCGTCAGCCCGACCACCTTGCTGGCGACCCTGCGTGTCATCGACAGCCTGTGGAAGCAGGAGCGGCAAAGCCAGAACGCCCGGGAAATCGCCGAGCGGGCCGGGTGGCTGTACGACAAGTTCGTGTTGTTCATTCAGGATCTGGATGAAGTCGGCAATCGCCTGCAGCAACTGGACAAAGCCTACAGCGCTGCGCGCAACAAGCTGACAGAAGGCCGCGGCAATCTGGTCAGCCGCAGTGAACAACTCAAGTTGCTCGGGGCGAGGGCCAGCAAAAGCCTGCCGGCGGATCTGCTGGAGCGGGCGATGACGGATGTGGATGGGCTGGTCGAGTTGCCGGAATAAATTCTATTTCAGCTGACAGTTGTGGCGATGGAGCTTGTTGTGGCGAGGGAGCTTGCTCCCGTTGGACTGCGCAGCAGCCCTTCTTTTAGGGGCCGCTTCGCGACCCAACGGGAGCAAGCTCCCTCGCCACATAGTGTGTGCTGACTTGTAAGTCGCTATAACGGCAGATGCCGACTCAACAACGCCCGCAATGCCGCCGGTTTCACCGGTTTGGCCAGGTAATCCAGCCCCGCCGCATGCACCTGGGCTACCGTTTCCGGCCGGCCGTCGGCGCTGATCACCACACCGGGTACCGGTTCGCCCAATCGGGTCCGCAACCAGGCCATCAAATCGGTGCCTGTTTCGCCATTGTCCAGATGGTAATCCACCAAGGCCAATTGCGGCCGTACCCCATCACCAAGCAGCGCCGAGCATTCCTCGCGGTTGCGCGCGGTCCAGACCTGGCAACCCCAGCGGGTCAACAAGCTGTTCATGCCGATCAGGATGCTGTCCTCGTTATCAATGCACAGCACCTGCGCACCACTGAGTAGTTTGCCGTTGAGTTCGGCCACCTTGGCCGGCAACGCCGCTTGCGCTCGTGCCAGCGGTACGCTCACGCTGAACACGCTGCCGCGTCCCGGCCATGAGCGTACGCGCAGGGTATGCCCCAGCACGCGGCACAAGCCGTCGGCAATCGCCAGGCCCAGCCCCAGGCCTTTCTCGGCACGTGTTTGATGGCTGTCGAGGCGTTTGAATTCTTCGAAAATCACCTGCTGCTTATCTTCGGGAATACCCGGCCCGCGGTCCCAGACCTCCAGGCACAGCTCGCCCTTGCGGCGACGAACCCCCAGCAGCACAGGGCCTTTGGCGTAACGGAAGGCGTTGGTCAGGAAATTCTGCAGGATCCGGCGCAGCAATTTGATGTCGCTTTCGATGCGCAGCGTACTGCCCCGGACACGGAACGCCAGGCCCTGTTCCCGCGCCAGCGCCTTGAATTCGGCGCCAAGGGTGTCGAACAGCTCATTGAGTGTGAAGGGTTTGGCATCGGGATTGATTTTGCCGTTTTCCAGGCGGGAAATATCCAGCAAATCGCTGATCAGGTCTTCGGCTGAACGCAGTGAGCTGTCCAGGTGCTGCACCAGCTTTTGCGCCTCACCGGACAAGCCGTCCTCCTGATGAGTCAGGGCGGCGGAGAACAGTCGCGCAGCGTTCAAAGGCTGCATCAAGTCATGACTCACCGCTGCCAGGAAGCGGGTTTTCGACTGGTTCGCCGCCTCGGCGGTGCCTTTGGCTTCGGTCAAGGCCACATTGAGCTGCGACAGTTCGTGGGTACGTTCGGTCACGCGCTGTTCAAGGCTTTCGTTGGCTTCGGTCAGCGCCTGTTCGGCTTCGCGGAACGGGGTGATGTCGGTGAAACTCATGACGAAACCGCCGCCGGGCATCGGGTTGCCGATCAGTTCGATCACCCGGCCATTGGGGAACAACCGCTCGGAGGTATGCGCCCGGCCCTGGCGCATCCAGTGCAGACGGCGGGCGACGTGCACTTCGGCTTCGCCGGGACCGCACAGGCCGCGCTCGGCGTTGTGGCGAATGATGTCGGCAATCGGCCGGCCGACACTGATCAAGCCATCCGGATAGTTGAACAGCTCCAGGTAGCGACGGTTCCAGGCCACCAGTTTCAGCGACTGGTCGACCACGCTGATGCCCTGGGTGATGTTTTCGATCGCCCCTTGCAGCAGTGCACGGTTGAATTGCAGGACTTCGGAGGCTTCGTCGGCGATGCGCACAACGTCCTCCAGTTGCATCTCCCGACCCTCGATGGCGGCTTTTACCACCGCACGCGTCGACGAGGCGCCCAACACACCGGCCAGCAATCGTTCGGTATGGGCAATCCATTCACTGTCGGCGTTCTGGTTCGGGTTGAAGCCTTTGCCCTGGCGGTAGGCAAAGCGGATAAAGCTCTGCCGGGCGCGCTCCTCGCCGACGAAGCGTGCCGCCAATTGCAGCAGATCGTCGATCTGCACCGCCAGCATCGAACGCGCGCTGGGGCGGGCGCTGATTTCCTGGCCGATGAAACGACCGGCCTGCCAGTGTTCCGACACCCGCGTACGCGACAGCACCGAGACCCAGGCGAACAGCGTGAAGTTGCCGGCAAGGGACAGGACCACGCCTTGGGTCAGTGGCGTGATCGGCAGGTTCAACGGGTTGCTGTGCAGCCAGGCCAGGCCCGGGAAACTGTTCAGGGAAACCCCGAGACTGTGGGCGGCGATCGGCAGGACCAAGGTGTAGAACCAAAGGAACGTGCCGGCGGCGAGACCGGCGAATACGCCGCGACGGTTAGCCTGTTTCCAGTACAGCGCACCGAGCATGGCCGGCGCCAGTTGGGTCACGGCGGCGAAGGCGATCTGGCCGATGGTCGCCAGGCTCGCGGTCGAGCCCAGCAGGCGATAACTGACATAGGCCAGCAACAGAATCACCACGATGCTCACGCGACGCACCGACAGCATCCATTGGCGGAACACCTCGAACGGGCGCTCGGCGTTGTTGCGGCGCAGCAACCAAGGCAACAGCATGTCGTTGGAGACCATGGTCGACAACGCGACGCTGGCCACGATCACCATGCCGGTGGCCGCCGAAGCGCCACCGATAAAAGCCAGCAACGCCAGGGCAGGGTGGGCCTGGGCCAGCGGCAGGCTGATGACGAATGAGTCCGGCAGCACCGAACTTGGCAGCATCATCTGGCCGGCGAGGGCGATCGGTACCACGAACAAGGCCGCCAGGGCGAGGTAGGCTGGAAACACCCATTTGGCCAGGTTCAAGTCCTGAGGGTCGATGTTTTCCACCACCGTCACATGGAACTGTCGCGGCAGGCAGATGATCGCCATCATCGCCACCCCGGTCTGCACCACCATCGATGGCCAGTTGATGGTTTCCTTCCAGTACTCCTCCAGGCGCGGGGCGAGCATGGCTTGGTCGAACAGGTCATCAAAACCGTCATACAGCCCGAACGTCACATAGGCACCGACCGCCAGAAACGCGAACAGCTTCACCAGCGATTCGAAGGCAATGGCCAGGACCATGCCGCGGTGGTGCTCCGTGGCATCGAGGTTGCGGGTACCGAAGACAATGGTGAACAACGCCAGTACCAATGACACCACCAATGCCGTGTCCTGCGCACGAACCCCCATGGCATCGGCGCCTGCACCGATCAACAGGTTCACACCGAGTACGATGCCTTTGAGCTGCAAGGCAATATAAGGCAATACGCCCACCAGGCAGATCAGCGCCACCACCACGGCCAGTGACTGGGATTTGCCATAGCGTGCGGCGATGAAGTCGGCGATGGAGGTGATGTTCTCCTGTTTGCTGATCATCACCATTTTTTGCAGCACCCACGGCGCGCCTATCAGCAGCAGGATCGGCCCGAGGTAAATCGGCAGGAACGACCAGAGCTGTTCGGCGGCCTGGCCCACCGCGCCGAAGAATGTCCAGCTGGTGCAATAAACGGCCAGCGACAGGCTGTACACCCAGGCACGCACCCGCGGCGGCAAGGGCGCGCTGCGACGATCACCGTAAAAGGCGATGGCGAACATGATGGCCATATAGGCCAGGGCGACGGCGGCAATCAGCCCGCTGGACAACGACATGGGAACTCCAGGTAACCAAAGACACCCGGGCCTCCCGCCCGGATAGACAGTCTCGCACGATGGCAGGGGTTAGTCAGTGTCGACCAAGGTCGTGGCGTGGCGGGGTGTCGCAGGTGGGGTGTCAGTCAGATCGATGGTGACTGCGCGGGCCTCTTCGCGAGCAGGCTCGCTCCCACATCGGACCGGGGTAAACACAGATCAACTGTGGGAGCGAGCCCGCTCGCGAATGGCATTGTCACTGACGAAGGGCAATCTCGATCAACCGATGCAACTCCTCGACGTCCAGCGGCGTCTCGGAAAACAGAATTCGAAACACGATAGGCGCCGCCACCATATTGATCAGCCGATCGACACTGGGCTTGGGCGCATCCGGATAGCGATCCAGGATAACCTGCAACTGCCCGCCAATGATCGTCGCGCAATAGCTCGGCTTGAGGCTCGCTTGCACGTCACGCAGCATATTGCGGCCGGGCGCTGAACTCATTTCATCCAGATACTGTTCGGCCCAGGCCAGCACGTCACCTTGCAAGCTGCCGGTCCTGGCCGACTCCGTTTCCGGTTGCATGCGCGCAAGCGCAACGTCCGCCAGCAACGCCGACAAATCACCCCAGCGCCGATAAATGGTCGAAGGCGTAACACCCGCCCTTGCGGCGATCTGCGGCACGGTCACGGTAGCGCGATCCTGCTCTTCGAGCAGTTCGCGCACGGCAGTATGAATCGATTCCTGGACCCGGGCGCTGCGGCCACCGGGACGTAAAGCGGGAGTAGTCATTGCGTGTTTCCTGTCTAGCGCCGGAGTCTGGTGCGAGATGACACCGGTTCTGAAAAGCCATGCATCGGACCTTAACACAAAGAATTTGCTTTAAGCGCAAGCCGGTAGCACACTCCGCAAAAGCAAAAAATTAGCTTTTGCGGAGCGATCTCATGTCCAGTTCTCATTCAAACCGTGCCAGCCTGTGGTTCCTGGCAATCACTTTACTCAGTTTTCTCGCGGCTTCCACGGCACCGACGCCGTTGTACCACTTGTATCAACAACAGCTGCAGTTCTCGGACGCTGTACTGACGCTGATTTTTGCCGTGTATGCCTTGAGTCTGCTGGCAGCGCTGCTGACAGTCGGTTCGCTCTCGGATTACCTGGGGCGCAAACCGGTGATTTTTACGGCCGTGGCGCTGAATATTCTGGCGATGTTGTTGTTTATTTACGCCGACAATGTCGCCTGGCTGATCGGCGCCCGGGTACTGCAAGGCTTTGCCACCGGCATGGCCACCGCCGTATTGAGTGCAACCCTGCTCGACACCGACCGCCAACAGGGACCGCTGATCAACAGCGTGGCCCCGTTGCTTGGCATGGCCCTGGGCGGGATGGGGTGTGGTTTGCTGGCCGAGTTTGCACCGGCTCCCTTGCACTTGACCTACTGGCTGCTGCTGACCTTATTTTTGATGCAGGCCGTGTATGTGTGGCGTTTACCGGAAAGTGTCTCGCCGCAGTCGGGCGCATGGGCGTCATTGCGGCCGACCTTGCACGTACCGGTCCAGGCGCGCTCCACCTTGTGGCGCGTGTTGCCGCTTAACATTTCGACCTGGGCACTCGGCGGTTTCTACGCCTCACTGGCGCCTTCATTGGTGCGGGCGGCCACCGGCTCGACGTCAAACCTGATTGGCGGGGGCACCGTGGCAGCCTTGACGGTGACCGGCGCCCTGATGATTTTCACCCTGCGCAATCGATCGGCCGCCTTGGCGTTGCGATTGGGCGCCAGTTCGCTGCCAGCAGGCATTGTCCTGATTTTGCTGGGCGTACACAGCGCGAGTCTGCCCTTGTTTTTCCTCGGCACGCTGGTCGCCGGCTGTGGTTTTGGTGCCGGCTTCCTGGGGGCCGTGCGCAGTCTGTTCCCCCTGGCCTTGCCCCACGAGCGGGCCGGGTTGATGTCGGCGTATTACGTGCTCAGTTATCTGGCGTTCTGCCTGCCGTCGTTGCTGGCCGGCAACCTCACCCGTACCTTTGGTTTAGTCGCCACTACCGATGGTTATTGCGCGGTGTTGATCCTCCTTTCGTTGAGCGCACTGTTCGCTTTGACCCGTCAGCGCACTATTAGCGCTTGCAGCGCAGCGGGTCAGCCATAAAGTGATGCGGTGCCCGTTCAGTCTTCGCGACAACGGTTTAATGGATATATCTTCAAAATAGATAACAGTTAGAGATATTACCCGTTATATCGATATTCTATTCGGATCTATGATGGGCCCTACCTCACCAGAGGAAGGAGCCCACCATGACATGCCCCCATACCGCCCAACCCGGTATCAAACCTTTTCGCCAGCTGCAGCACCCGCGTGAGGTCATCCGCCAGTTCACCCCAAACTGGTTCGCCGCCACCATGGGCACCGGCGTGCTGGCCCTGGCGCTGGCGCAATTGCCCATCGCCCATCCGGTTTTGCACAGCGTTGCCGAAGCCCTGTGGCAACTGAATATCGTGCTGTTCCTGTTGTTCACCGCGCTGTATGCGGCACGCTGGGTGTTGTTTTTTGACGAGGCGCGGCGGATTTTCGGCCATTCCACGGTTTCGATGTTTTTCGGCACCATTCCCATGGGCCTGGCGACCATCATCAACGGCTTTCTGCTGTTTGGGTTGCCGCGATGGGGCGATGGCGTGGTTCCGCTGGCCGAAGCGTTGTGGTGGCTGGATGTGGCGATGTCGGTGGCGTGCGGGGTGTTGATTCCCTACATGATGTTTACCCGCCAGGAACACAGTATCGACCAGATGACCGCTGTTTGGTTGTTGCCGGTGGTGGCGGCGGAAGTGGCGGCTGCCAGCGGTGGCCTGCTGGCGCCGCACTTGGCCGATGCCCATTCGCAACTGGTGGTGCTGGTGACCAGCTACGTGCTCTGGGCATTTTCCCTGCCGGTGGCGTTCAGCATTCTGACCATTCTGCTGCTGCGCATGGCGCTGCATAAACTGCCCCACGAAAACATGGCCGCCTCCAGTTGGCTGGCGCTTGGACCGATTGGCACGGGCGCGCTGGGCATGTTGCTGTTGGGTGCCGACGCTCCGGCGATATTCGCCGCCAATGGTATGCCGGGTGTCGGTGACATCGCGGCCGGCCTGGGCCTGGTCGCCGGCATCACGCTGTGGGGCTTCGGTCTGTGGTGGATGTTGATGGCGGTGCTGATCACGCTGCGCTATCTGCGCGCCGGCATACCTTTCAACCTCGGCTGGTGGGGGTTCACCTTCCCGCTAGGTGTCTATTCTCTGGCGACGTTGAAACTGGCCAGCATGCTGCACCTGATGTTTTTCAGTGTCTTCGGCTGTGTGCTGGTGGCACTGCTTGCAATGATGTGGCTGATTGTCGGCAAACGTACGGTGCTGGGTGCGTGGCGCGGTGAGCTGTTTGTCTCGCCGTGCATAGCGGGATTGAAGAAATGAACGGCAAAGTTTAGGTAAGGTGTGGCCTGGATCGACGTGCGACATTCCGATCACTGTATCCACGCTTCTCTTTACCTGATCAGGGACACATGGAAGATGAGTCACCCTTCGCAATTCACCTTGCTGCGCACCCGGCGTTTCCTGCCGTTCTTCGTGACACAGTCTCTCGGGGCGTTCAACGACAACATTTTCAAGCAGTCGTTGATCCTCGCCATTCTGTACAAGCTGTCGATCGAAGGTGACCGTTCAATCTGGGTCAACCTGTGTGCGCTGCTGTTCATCCTGCCGTTCTTTCTGTTCTCGGCGCTGGCCGGTCAGTTCGGGGAGAAATTCGCCAAGGACGCGCTGATCCGCCTGATCAAGCTCGGGGAAATCGCTATCATGGCGGTCGGTGCGATCGGTTTCATGTTCGATCATCTGTGGTTGATGCTGGTGGCGCTGTTCGCCATGGGCACGCACTCGGCGCTGTTCGGGCCGGTGAAGTACTCGATCCTGCCCCAGGCCCTGCGCGAAGATGAGCTGGTCGGCGGCAACGGCCTGGTGGAAATGGGCACCTTCCTGGCGATTCTGGCCGGGACCATCGGCGCCGGGATCATGATGTCGTCCAGTGATTACGCACCGGTCGTTTCCACCGCGATCATCGGTATCGCCGTACTCGGTTACCTGGCCAGCCGCGGTATTCCGCGGGCGGCCGCCGCTTCACCGCAATTGCGCCTGAACTGGAATATTTTCAGCCAGTCCTGGGCCACGCTGAAGCTGGGCCTTGGGCAAACCCCGGCGGTGTCGCGCTCGATTGTCGGTAATTCGTGGTTCTGGTTTGTCGGGGCGATTTATCTGACGCAGATCCCGGCGTATGCCAAGGAATGGATGCACGGCGATGAAACCGTGGTGACACTGATTCTTACGGTGTTTTCGGTCGGTATCGCCGTGGGTTCGATGCTCTGCGAAAAACTGTCCGGGCGCAAAGTCGAAATCGGCCTGGTGCCATTCGGCTCGTTCGGTCTGACCGTGTTCGGTTTGCTGCTGTGGTGGCATTCCGGGGGAATACCGGACAGCGTCGAAGGGCATGGCTGGATCGAGATACTCGGCTTTGGCCACACCTGGCTGGTGTTGATCGACATCCTCGGCCTGGGGGTGTTCGGTGGTTTTTACATCGTGCCGCTGTACGCGTTGATCCAGTCACGCACCGTCGAGAACGAGCGGGCCCGGGTCATTGCCGCCAACAACATTCTCAACGCGTTGTTCATGGTGGTATCGGCGATTGTCTCGATCATCCTGTTGAGCATGGCCGAACTGTCGATCCCGCAGTTGTTCCTGGTGGTGTCGTTGCTGAACATCGGTGTCAACGCCTACATCTTCAAAATCGTTCCCGAGTTCACCATGCGTTTCATGATCTGGCTGCTCAGCCATTCCATGTACCGCGTGGAGCATCGCAACCTTGATCTGATTCCCGAGGAGGGCTCGGCGCTGCTGGTGTGCAACCACGTGTCGTTCGTCGATGCCTTGCTGATTGGCGGTGCGGTCCGTCGGCCGATTCGCTTTGTGATGTACTACAAGATCTACAACCTGCCGGTGCTGAACTTTATCTTCCGCACGGCCGGGACGATTCCGATTGCGGGGCGTCAGGAAGACATCCGGATCTACGAACAAGCCTTCACGCGCATTGCCCGGTATCTGAAGGACGGCGAGTTGGTGTGCATCTTTCCCGAAGGAAAACTGACCGCCGATGGCGAGATCAATGAGTTCAAGGGCGGATTGACGCGGATTCTCGAAGAAACGCCGGTGCCGGTGATTCCGTTGGCCTTGCAGGGGTTGTGGGGGAGTTTCTTCAGCCGCGATCCGGGCAAGGGACTGTTTCGCCGGTTGTGGTCGCGGGTGACATTGGTGGCGGGACCGGCGGTGGCGGTTGAGGTGGCGGAGCCAGCGAGATTGCAGCAGATGGTGGGGGATTTGCGCGGGCCCGTAAGATAGTCGTCGCTTGTACAGGCCCCTTCGCGAGCAGGCTCGCTCCCACTATGAAATGCGATCAAATGTGGGAGATTCTATGTTGTAGGTAAATCCTACCGCCTTAGATTCGGTTGGTATT
>NZ_JBSVWS010000115.1:0-19959 GCF_054071155.1 Pseudomonas sp. SDO5532_S415
CACAAGGATCACACGCCTCCCTGTGGGAGCGAGCCTGCTCGCGAAGAACGATAACGCGGTCGTCAGTCTTCCTGGCGAATCGTGGTCACTTCATCAGCCTTGACCTTGACCTTCGCCCCGGAAATATCCTCGAATTCGAAGAAGCCGTCCTTGGTCTTGGTTTTCGGCATGTCCTTGGTCAAATACTGGGTGCCATTCTGTAGGGTGACCACCGTTGGCGTGGAGCACCCGGTCAGCATCATAAAAGCCGCTGCCGCCAAGGGAAAACCCAGAGTCTTGATGTTCATATCCACCTCTAACACTTCAAAAAAACGCAGCGACTGTCGCGTTCGACAGCACCTCTATCGCGGTTGGTGCAACGGATCGGCAGAAAGTTCGACGCGGCGGAAAAAATTTCCTGACAACGCCTCCGCCCATCCTTTTCCGATTGCACCGGGCGGGGCGTTGCTGGTATCTGTACGCATAACCAGTACTCGCTCGCCATGGCCCATTTTCCCGTGACCGCAAACCCCCTCGACGATCCGTTCTATTACTTGAACAACTTCATGCAAGTGCTTGATTGGCTTCAGCATCGCTATGCCGATGTGTTGAGCGTCGAGGAGCAACGGTTCATCGACGCGTTCAATGGCTTGCCCCGTGAATCCCGGGCATTGCTGGTCAGGATGGTGATGCGCAAGGGCATTCATTTCAGGTGCAGCAAACTGCATTACGTTGAAATCGGTGACATCGCCAGCGCAGCCGAACCGCTAGCGGCGCTGGGTTGGGTCGATGAACAGCTGCCGTTGTCGGTCGAGGAGGTGTTCGAGCTGTTGCTCAAGGCCGAAATCGTTGAATGCCTGGGTAGCGCGATCGAGCAGCCCAAGGGCAAAAAGCTCGATTGGCTGCCGGCGCTGATCGAGCAATTTCCCGAGTCGCGCAGCTTCGCTCAATGGTGCCCGTCGCTGAACGAGCGCCTGTTCAGTTTGACCATCATGGGCCTTTGCGATCGCTTGCGCTTGATGTTTTTCGGCAATCTTTACCAGGACTGGTCGGAGTTCGTGCTGGCCGACCTGGGCATCTTTACCTACGAAAAAGTCGAGTTCTGCGCGGATTCCCGAGGGCTTCGCAGCCGTGAGGACGTGGATGCCTGCATGTTCCTTCATCAATACCAGCAACACTTCGAGGCTGGAGTGGCGGTGGTCGAGGTGGTCGAGCAGATCAACGGGCTGACGCTGAGCAACCCCTGGTTGCAAAGGCGTCGTGACAAGCTGCTGTTCCAGATCGCCCAGCATTGCGAACGCATGGCGGACTTCTCCATGGCGCTGGCGTTGTACCGCCAATGCGCCTATCCGGGCTCGCGTCAGCGGTTGATCCGCGTGCTGGAGCGTTGCGGGGAATATGAACTGGCCCTGGCCCTCGCCACCCAGGCCGAACAATCGCCACAAAGCGCCGCCGAACAACAGCAATTGCTGCGCATGTTGCCCCGGCTGCGGCGCAAGCTGGGCGGGCCACCCGTCAAGCGTCCGTCCGCGCGGGAAATGGTGCGCCTGGAGCTGCAACTGCCCAGGACCGACCCGGAGATGTCGGTGGAATTTTACGTTCAGGGGCACCTGGCGCAAGCGTCGGCGCCGGTGCATTACGTCGAAAACAGCCTGATCAACTCACTCTTCGGCCTGTTGTGCTGGCCAGCCATTTTCGCACCGCTGCCGGGAGCCTTTTTCCACCCGTTCCAGCGCGGTCCGGTGGATTTGCTCAACGAGGACTTCCATGAGCGAAGGGCCGATCTGTTCAAAGCCTGCCTGGCGGAACTGGACGACGGTCGTTATCTGTCGACCATTCGCAGGCGCTATAGCGAAAAATGGGGCGTGCAATCGCCCTTCGTCTTTTGGAACGTACTGAGCGACGAATTGCTGGAGCTAGCCCTGGACTGCTTGCCGGCCGAGCACCTCAAGCACTGGTTCAACCGACTGTTGCTCGACATCAAGGCCAACCGCGCCGGCATGCCGGACCTGATCCAGTTCTGGCCTGAGCAAAAAACCTACCGCATGATCGAAGTCAAAGGCCCGGGGGATCGTCTGCAGGACAACCAACTGCGCTGGCTGGAGTTCTGCCATGAGCACTGCATGCCGATTGCCGTGTGCTACGTGCAATGGGCGGAGCAGGGCGCTTGAGCTACAGCATCGCAGTGCGGGCGCTGTGTGAGTTCACTGCCAAGGTCGGCGACCTCGACCTGCGCTTCACGCCGTCGCCGACCGCGCTGGAAGGCATCGTCGGCCATCGCACGGTGGCGTCCCGGCGCAGCGAGGGCTATCAGAGCGAGGTCGCGCTCGAAGGCTTCTATCAGAATCTGAAGGTCAAAGGTCGGGCGGATGGCTACGATCCCGCGCAAAACTGCCTGGAGGAGGTTAAGACCTACCGCGGCGACTTGAGCAAGCAGCCGGCCAATCACCGTCAACTGCACTGGGCCCAAGCGAAAATCTACGGGTGGCTGATGTGCCGCAAACGTGAGCTTGGCCAGATCAACCTGGCGCTGGTGTATTTCGACATCGTCAGCGAAAAGGAAACCTGTCTGGTCGAGACTTTCAGCGCCCCGCAGCTGCAGCAATTCTTCGAAGAACATTGCACCCGGTTCCTGCACTGGGCCGAGCGGGAAATGGCCCATCGCGAGGGGCGCAACCGGGCGGCGCAGGCGCTGACGTTTCCCCATGCCGATTTTCGACCGGGGCAGCGTCATCTCGCCGAATCGGTGTTCAAGGCCGTCAGCACCGGCCGTTGCCTGATGGCCCAGGCGCCGACGGGGATTGGCAAGACCGTCGGCACGCTATTCCCGATGCTCAAGGCCCTGGCGCCACAGCGGCTGGACAAGGTGTTCTTTCTCACGGCGAAGACCCCGGGGCGCAAACTGGCCCTGGATGCGGCGCAGGTCATCATTGACAGTGCCGATGCCCCGCCCTTGCGCGTTCTGGAGATGATTGCCCGGGACAAGGCCTGCGAGCATCCGGACAAGGCGTGCCATGGCGAATCCTGCCCTTTGGCCCAGGGTTTCTATGACCGCTTGCCGGCCGCGCGCCAGGCCGCCAGTGAACTGAACCTGCTGGATCAAAGTGCATTGCGCACGATCGCCCTGGCGCATGGGGTATGTCCGTATTACTTGAGTCAGGAAATGGCCCGTTGGGCCGACCTGGTCGTTGCCGATTACAACTATTACTTCGACTTCAGCGCGTTGCTGTTCGGGTTGGCCCAGGCCAACCAGTGGAACGTCGCGGTGCTGGTGGACGAAGCCCACAATCTGGTGGAGCGCGCACGCCAGATGTACAGCGCCAGCCTCGATCAGGCGACCCTCGACACGGTACGAAAAAGTGCTCCCGAGCCGTTGAAAAAGCCCCTCCAGCGAGTCAATCGCGAATGGAACGCCCTGCATAATCAGCAGCAGGGCGCCTATCAGGCTTATGACAAGACCCCGGAAAAACTGCTCCAGGCGATGTCAGCCTGCAGTGCCAGCATCGGCGACTACCTCAACGATCACCCGCAGGGGCTGGACAGTACGCTCCTGGGTTTTTACTTCGACTTGTTGCAGTTCAGCCGCGTGGCTGAGCTCTTCGACGAACATTTCCTGTTCGATATCAGCAAACGCGACCTTGAGCGCAAACGACAGCGCTCGCAGCTGTGCCTGCGTAACGTGGTGCCTGCCGGCTTCATCGGGCCGCGCCTGACGGCCGCACGCAGCACCGTGCTGTTCTCGGCGACGCTCAGCCCGCGCCACTATTACGCCGATCTGCTGGGGACGCCGGCGAACACCGTGAGCATCGACGTCGAATCGCCATTTGACGCCGACCAGTTGCAGGTTCACATCGTCAGCCGGATATCCACCCGGTTCGTCCATCGCCAGGCGTCCGTGGCGCCGATTGTCGAGTTGGTCGCCAACCAGTTCGGCCAGCGCCCGGGCAACTACCTGGCGTTTTTCAGCAGCTTTGATTATTTGCAGCAAGTGTCGCTGTTGCTGGCCGAACGACATCCGGGGATCAGGCAGTGGTCGCAGTCCCGTGGCATGGCAGAAGCGCAACGCCAGCAATTTCTCGATCAGTTCACCGAAGGTAGCGAAGGCATCGGTTTTGCGGTGCTGGGCGGGGCATTCGGCGAGGGCATCGACTTGCCTGGTGCGCGACTGATCGGCGCGTTCATCGCCACCCTGGGACTGGCGCAATTCAATCCGGTCAACGAACAGATGAAAGGGCGCATGGCCGCGATTTTTGGCGCCGGCTACGATTACACCTACCTGTTTCCCGGTGTGCAGAAAGTGGTGCAGGCCGCCGGAAGGGTGATCCGCACCCAGCAGGACCAGGGCGTGGTGATGCTGATCGATGACCGCTTTGGCGAGAGCAAGGTCAGACAGTTGCTGCCGCGCTGGTGGTCGATTGGTAAATCGCTTGCTTGAGGCATCAAGGGTGGTCGGGTGAGCGCCGAAGTTTCGGCTTTTCAAATCGACAGTTTGTCGCATACTCCAGAAAAACAATCATGACGCGAGAACCCAATGAGCGAGGATCGAACCAAAGTGGACGTGAGCGATGAGACGCGCTTCCGTCTGCTGATCGATGCGGTGGTCGACTACGCGATCTACATGATTGATCCCGACGGCATCATTACCAGTTGGAATGCCGGCGCCAGGCGGTTCAAGGGGTATGAGGAGGCCGAGATTCTCGGTCAGCATTTCTCGCGGTTCTACACCGACGAGGATCGCCAGGCCGGATTGCCGCAACGGGCGCTGGACACGGCGATTCGCGAAGGACGTTTCGAAGGCGAGGGCTGGCGTGTGCGCAAGGACGGCACGCACTTCTGGTCCCATGTGGTGATCGATCCGATCCGCGATCCTTCGGGCCGGTTGCTGGGGTTTGCCAAGATCACCCGCGACCTGACCGACCGCAAAATGGCCGAGGAAACCCTCAAGCAAAGCGAACAGCAATTTCGCTTGCTGGTGCAAAGCGTCACCGATTACGCCATCTACATGCTTACCCCGGACGGGCGCGTCAGCAACTGGAACCCGGGAGCCCAACGCATCAAGGGTTATTTGCCCGATGAAGTCATCGGCAAGCATTTCTCGATGTTTTACACCCCCGAGGATCGCGAAGCCGGCGAGCCGCTGCGCACCCTGGACGTTGCGGTGCGCGAAGGGCGGTTCGAAAACAAGGGCTGGCGCCTGCGCAAGGACGGCACGCGCTTTCTCGCCCATGTGGTGGTGGACCCGATCTGGGGGGATACGGGTACATTGCTCGGGTTCGCCAAGATCACCCGCGACATCACCGAGGCGGCACAAGCGCAGCAGACTCTCGAGCAAACCCGCGAGGCGCTGTTCCAGGCGCAGAAAATGCAAGCCATCGGCCAGCTCAGTGGCGGGATTGCCCACGACTTCAATAATTTGCTGACCGTGATTCTCGGCAATCTGGAAATCGTCCGTAAGCGCATGCCAGACGATCCGAGATTGACCCGTCTGCTGGACAACGCCGTCCAGGGCGCCTTGCGTGGCGTCTCCCTGACCCAGCGCATGCTGGCGTTTGCCCGGCGCCAGGAACTCAAGGCCGAAGCCGTCGAAATACCGAAGCTGGTGGAGGGCATCACCGGACTCTTGCGCAGCTCCCTGGGGCCTACGGTGAAAATCGAAACCCGCTTTACGCCAGAACCCGAGCCGGTGCTGGCCGACGTCAATCAGCTTGAGCTGGCGGTTCTCAACCTGGCGACCAATGCGCGCGATGCGATGCCCAATGGCGGAACCCTCGTGCTTGGCACGCGCACGGAAGTGGTCCTGGATCATCCCCATTCAGCCCTGGCAGCGGGGCGCTACGTGTGCTTTTCCGTCACAGACACAGGGGAAGGCATGGATGACGCCACCCTGTCTTCGGCAATGGACCCGTTTTTCACCACCAAGGGTGTCGGCAAGGGGACGGGACTGGGGCTATCGATGGTGCATGGCTTTATCGAACAGATGGGGGGGCGCTTCCTGCTCAAAAGCGAGAAGGACAAAGGCACCACCGCCGAACTCTGGCTGCCGGTGGCCAAGGCCGGTTCGGTGACCGGACGACAGGCCACGGAGCCGGACGCACCGCAGGTTCAGCGACTCAATGTACTGGTGGTCGATGACGATAGCCTGGTGTTGACCAGCACCTGCCTGTTGCTGGAAGACCTGGGGCATCATGTCAGTATTGCCGAATCGGCTGCCCAGGCGTTGCAGTTACTGAAAAGCGAGCAGCACTTCGATCTGGTCATCACCGATATGGCCATGCCGCAAATGAATGGTGCGCAACTGGCGCAGGCCATCCAGATCATGATGCCGAACCTGCCGATCATCCTTGCCACGGGGTATGCCGAACGCCTGGATGGCTTTGCGGCCAGACTCCCGCGCCTGTCCAAACCCTTTACCCAGATAAACCTGGTGGACATCATCGCAGCGACGATGAAGTGAGCCGGCGGTTGTGTTGCTCGTATCGTGCCAGCATCGGCTGGGTGCTGATGCCGTGCAGCAAAATGCTCAGCGCCACCACCGACAGCGTAAGGTCGGTACACAGGCCGGCCACTGCTGTCGGGAGGTCGTGGTTCAAGGCGTAGAACAGATAGTAAAAACTACCGATACCGCGAATCCCGAACCAGCCGATCAAAAGACGTTGCCGGCCGTTCAGCAAACTGCCCCAAGGCACGAGCGCGACGCTCAGGGGCCGAATCACGCAGAACAGTACCAATGAGATCGCCAGTGCACGCCAGTCCCAGTGCCCGATCAGTACCACTCCGAGCAGGGTCACCAGAAACACTTCCATGGCCCGTTCGACCAGGCCGCCGAAAGACAGCATGTCACCGATCATGATGCCGGCGGCGACCTGGCTCTCCTCCAGATTCGCCACATCGCCATGCACCGCGGCATCGGGCTCGACATACTGATGACCGACCACCGCTTGTACCAAGTGCTCGGCCGGCGGTTGGGTGTGCCCCGTTGACTTGACCTCGGCCCGACGCAAGCCCAGACCGGCGGCGAACACCGAGAGAAAGCCGTAGCCATGAACCGCCTCGGCTGCGACATAGGCCAGCGCAATCAGGGCGAACGTCAGGTAGTCGTTGGGGGAGAGGGTGCTGTCGGCATTGCGGATACGCATCGACAGGGTCAGGCGCCCGATGCCGCGTCCCATGCAGTAGCCAATCAGCAAGCCGGCGGGCACAGCCCATAACAGACGTTTGAGCGCCCAATCATCCAGCCAGGCACTGGACGAACCCTCGCCTTGTTGCAAGAACAGCAAACCGAGGATCACAAACGGAAAAGCGATGCCGTCATTGAGACCGGCCTCGCCGGAGAGCCCGAAACGTACCGGGTCGTCATCCTTGGCATCGTTGACCTGCACCAGGGATGCGAGCACCGGGTCGGTGGGCGCCAGAATCGCGCCGATCAGCAATGACGGCCCCCACGCCAGGCCGAAGGCAAAGTGCAGTAACAGGCAGACGCCGGTGATACTCAGGAGCATCACCGGCCCCGCCAGGCCGAATGCCACCCGCCACTTCCTGTCCTTGAGCGGCAGTCGCAGCTTGAGCCCGCAGACGAACAGCGAAAACAACACCGCCACTTCCGTCAGGTGCTCCATCCAGACCGCCGCATCCTTGATATCCAGCCTGAGCCAGCCCAGGCCCGCCGGCCCGATGGCCACCCCGAGGGCCAGGCACACGGCCGAAGTGGTCACCGGCAGCCAGCGCAGGTACGACGAGGTGAGTGCCAGCGTCAGCAGCACGGCACCCAACACCGCAACCCAGGCGATAAAGCTCATGGCTGCAAAGCTGCGGACATGACGACCTCCAGATAGCGAAAGCCCCGCCATGGCGTAAACCTGTAGGAGCGAGCTTGCTCGCGATGGCCGTTAACGATAACGCGTGCTTACTGGCTAAATGCGGCGCTCTTCAGTCCATCGCGAGCAAGCTCGCTCCTACAGGATCACGTCGTGGCCGAGTAAGCTGTGGAGCACTCGACGCGTCCAAGGGTTCCATTTTTCATTAGACCCCCGACGTCAAAGGATCGGTTTGCCCCCGGTCACGCCAAAGCGCTGGCCGGTGATGTAGCTGCCTTCATCCGAGGCCAGCAGGACATAAATCGGCGCAACCTCCACCGGTTGCCCCGGCCGCCCCAGCGGTGTGTTGCCACCGAAGTTCTGCACCGTTTCCTCCGGCATGGTCGAGACAATCAAGGGCGTCCAGATCGGCCCCGGCGCCACGCTGTTCACACGGATATTCTTTGGCCCGAGCATTTGTGCCAGGCCCGCGGTGAAGTTGGCAATTGCGCCTTTGGTCGTGGCATAGGCGAGCAGGGTCGGGTTGGGCATGTCCGAATTGACCGAACTGGTATTGATGATCGAACTGCCGGGCTTCATGTGTTTCAGCGCAGCCTGACAAACCCTGAAAATGGCGGTGATGTTGACGTCGAAAGTCATCACCCATTCCTCATCGGGTATGTCCTCGAGGCTCTCATGGGTCATCTGGAACGCGGCGTTGTTGACCAGCACGTCGATGCGGCCGAAGTGTTCGACGGTTTTTTCCACCAGCGCCCGACAATGCACCTTGTGCGCCAGGTCGCCGGGCAGCAGCAGGCATTGCCGACCCGCCTGTTCGACCCAGCGGGCGGTTTCCTCGGCATCTTCCTGTTCATCGAGGTAGGCAACGGCGACATCGGCACCTTCGCGGGCGAAGGCAATGGCGACGGCACGGCCGATCCCGCTGTCGCCACCGGTGATCAGCGCAATCTTGCCCTCAAGGCGTCCCGAGCCTTTATAGCTTTGTTCGCCACAGTCCGGGTACGGGTCCATTTTGCGCTGGGAGCCGGGGACGGGCTGCTGTTGTTTGGGGAAGGGTGGTTTTGGATAGTCGGTCATCATTGATCTCCAGTCTCAGCGTGGGGAGTCAAAGGGTTGACCGTAGGTTTTTGGCTGGAGTTCGGTTGGGTTTCAGATGACTTGCGGGACTCCGCAAATCACACAAATCCCCTGTGGGAGCGAGCCTGCTCGCGAAGACGTCGGCACAGTCAACAAAGATGGAGACTGATACACCGTATTCGCGAGCAGGCTCGCCCCCACAAGGGGATCTGTGGTGTATCAGGCCTTGAGGTGACGCAAGCTACGCTCCATCCGCGCGATCCCTTCCTCCAGCAACGACCGTGGGCAGCCGAAGTTCAGGCGCACGAACTGTTTGCAGTCATCGCCGAAATCCAGGCCCGGGCTCAGCCCGACTTTTGCCTGTTCGAGGAAGAACTGCTGCGGGTTGTCCAGCCCCAGCGCCGTGCAGTCGAGCCAGGCCAGGTAGGTGCTTTGCGGCACGTTCATGGTGATGCCCGGCAGGCGGCTGCGCACGGCGTCGACCAGGTAGTCGCGGTTGCCTTGCAGGTAAGCGCTTAACTCGGCCAGCCAGGGACCGGCCTCGCTGTAGGCCACCCGGGTGGCTTCCAGGCCCAGCGGGTTGACGCTGTCGACCATGCCGCAACGGGCGTGGTTGACCCGCTCGCGCAGGTGGCGGTCCTGAATGATCATGAACGAGGTTTTCAGCCCGGCGATGTTGTAGGCCTTGCTGGCCGACATCAGGGTGATGGTGCGCTGGGCGACTTGTGGGCTCAGGGTTGCCATCGGAATGTGTTTGCGCCCGTCGAAGCACAGTTCGGCGTGGATTTCGTCGGAGATGATCCAGGCGTCGTGCTCCTGGCAGATGTCGGCGATGGCTTGCAGTTCTTCCCGAGGGAACGCTTTGCCCAGCGGGTTGTGCGGGTTGCTCAGCAGCAGGGCACCACCGCCTCGCAGCGACTGGCTCAGGGTGTGCAGCGGGGTGGCGTAGGTGCCGTCCGCTTGCGTGTCGAAATTAAGCTCGACCTTGTTCAGGCCCCAATGGCCCGGCGCATGGCGCAGCGGCGGGTAGTTCGGGACCTGCACCACGACATTCTGTTGCGGTTGCACCAGCGCCTTGAGCGCCATGTTGAAGCCTGACTCGACCCCCGGCAGGAAGATCAGTTCTTGCGGCTCGACACGCCAGGCGTACTTGTTCCACAGGTCGGCAACGATGGTCTCGCGCAGGTTGTCCGGGGCTACGCTGTAGCCGACCATCGGGTGTTCCAGACGCTTTTGCAGGGCCTGGATGATCATCGGTGGCGCGGCGAAATCCATGTCGGCGACCCACATCGGCAACACGTCGGCCGGGTAGCGGCTCCATTTGGTGCTGCCGGTGTTGTGGCGGTCGAACACCTGATCAAAATCGAAAGTCATGCGTGGTCTCGTAACGGCAGGGTTGGATATGGCGCCATGATAAGCGCCAATCCCCTTTGGGGGCGAGCCTGCACAATAGTCATAAAACACACACACTGTGGGAGCTGGCTTGCCAGCGATGACGGCGGCACAGTCAAAATTGATGTTGGCTGACCGACCGCTATCGCGGGCAAGCCCGCTCCCACAGGGTTCGACAAACGGCCGACGGTCGGTTTTCACACAGATTGTCAGTGTGTTGACTAAAGTTTGAGATGTCGGCAGCCCGTCTGCCGCGACCGTGATTGTCCAGAAAAATCCGGCAAAGCACCGGATTTCCACCTGATCAGGAGTGCACGATGGACCTCAGCCGTCGTCAGTTCTTCAAGGTCGCCGGTATCGGCCTTGCAGGCTCTAGCCTGGGCGCGTTGGGTATGGCCCCGACGCCTGCCTTTGCCGAACAGGTGCGTCATTTCAAGCTCGCCCACACCCATGAAACCCGCAACACCTGCCCGTATTGCTCGGTCGGCTGCGGGTTGATCATGTACAGCCAGGGCGATGCGGCCAAGAATGTCGCGCAAAACATCATTCACATCGAAGGTGACGCCGACCACCCGGTCAACCGCGGCACCCTGTGCCCCAAAGGCGCCGGCCTGCTGGACTTCATTCACAGCCCCGGACGCCTGCAATACCCGCAAGTGCGCAAACCCGGCAGCGACGAGTGGACGCGTGTTTCCTGGGATGAAGCGCTGGATCGCATCGCCGACCTGATGAAGGCCGACCGCGACGCCAACTTCATCGAGAAGAACGCCCAGGGCCAGACGGTGAACCGCTGGCTGACCACCGGTTTCCTCGCGGCATCGGCGGCGTCCAACGAAGCGGGCTACATCACCCACAAGGTCATTCGCAGTCTCGGCATGCTGGGGTTTGATAACCAGGCGCGTGTCTGACACGGCCCGACGGTGGCAAGTCTTGCCCCGACGTACGGCCGTGGTGCCATGACCAATACCTGGACCGATATCGCCAACGCGAATCTGGTTCTGGTGATGGGTGGCAACGCAGCAGAAGCGCACCCATGTGGCTTCAAGTGGGTGACCGAAGCCAAGGCGCACAACAAGGCGCGGCTGATCGTGGTCGATCCGCGTTTTACCCGGACCGCCTCGGTGGCCGACTATTACGCGCCGATCCGCACCGGCACCGACATCGCCTTCATGGGCGGGCTGATCAATTACCTGCTGACTGAAGACAAGATCCAGCACGAATACGTGCGCAACTACACCGACGTGTCGTTCATCGTCAAAGCCGGCTATGGCTTCGAGGATGGCATTTTCAGTGGCTATGACGCGGCCAAGCGTCTCTATACCGACAAATCCGGCTGGGGTTATGAACTCGGTGCAGACGGTTTCGTCAAGGTCGACCCGACCCTGCAGGACCCGCGCTGCGTCTATCAATTGATGAAACAGCACTACAGCCGCTACAGCCTCGAACTGGCGAGCCAGATTTGCGGCATGCCGGTCGATGCCATGCAGAAAATCTGGGAAGAAATCGCCACGTGCTCGACACCGGGCAAGACCATGACGATTCTCTACGCCCTGGGCTGGACCCAGCATTCGATCGGCTCGCAAATCATCCGCAGCGCGGCGATGGTGCAACTGCTGCTGGGCAACGTCGGGATGCCGGGCGGTGGCGTGAATGCCTTGCGCGGGCACTCCAACATTCAGGGACTGACCGACCTGGGCCTGTTGTCCAACTCGCTGCCGGGCTACCTCACGCTGCCCGGCGATGCCGAGCAGGATTACCAGGCCTATATCGTCAAACGCACGCAAACACCGCTGCGTCCCGGACAGCTGTCCTATTGGCAGAACTACGGCAAGTTCCATGTCAGCCTGATGAAAGCCTGGTACGGCGCCAATGCCACGGCCGAGAACAACTGGGGCTACGACTACCTGCCGAAACTGGACATTCCCCAGTACGACATCCTCAAGGTCTTCGACCTGATGGGCCAGGGCAAGGTCAACGGCTACATGTGCCAGGGCTTCAACCCCATTGCCGCGTTGCCCGACAAGAACCGGGTGATGACGGCGCTGGCCAAGCTCAAATGGCTGGTGGTGATGGATCCGCTGGCCACCGAAACCTCGGAGTTCTGGCGGCATGTCGGGCCGTACAACGATGTGAAGAGCGCCGATATCCAGACCGAAGTGATTCGCCTGCCCACCACCTGTTTCGCCGAGGAAGACGGTTCGCTGGTCAACAGCAGCCGCTGGTTGCAATGGCACTGGAAAGGTGCCGACGGCCCGGGCGAGGCGCGTACCGACGTGCGGATCATGAGCGAGTTGTTCCTGCGCCTGCGTCAGCGTTACCAGGCCAACGGCGGTGCCTGGGCCGAGTCGATCCTCAAGCTGTCGTGGCCCTACAAGATTGCCGACGAGCCTTCACCGGAGGAACTGGCAAAAGAAATCAACGGCAGCGCCACCACCGATTTCACCGACGCCACGGGCGCGGCGATCAAGGCCAATGCGCAACTCTCCGGCTTCGGACAGCTCAAGGACGATGGCAGCACCGCGTCCGGTTGCTGGATTTTCTGCGGCAGCTGGACCGAGACGGGCAACCAGATGGCCCGGCGCGATAACAACGATCCGTTCGGCATGCATCAGCATCAAGGCTGGGCCTGGGCCTGGCCGGCCAACCGGCGGATTCTCTACAACCGCGCCTCGGCCGACCCGCAAGGCAAGCCGTGGGACGAGAAAAAACGCCTGGTGTGGTGGAACGGCAAAGCCTGGGGCGGCACCGATGTGCCGGACTACAAGGCCGATGTGGCGCCGGAAGCGGGGATGAATCCGTTCATCATGAACCCCGAAGGCGTGGCGCGCTTCTTTGCCGTCGACAAGATGAACGAAGGCCCGTTCCCCGAACACTACGAGCCTTTCGAAACGCCGATCGGCATCAACCCGCTGCACCCGCAAAACAAGAATGCCACCAGCAACCCGGCGGCACGGGTCTTCGATTCGGTATGGGACTCGCTCGGCGTGGCCAAGGATTACCCGTACGCCGCCACCAGCTATCGGCTGACCGAGCATTTCCACTTCTGGAGCAAGCACTGCAGGCTCAACGCGATCAGTCAGCCTGAGCAGTTCGTCGAAATCGGCGAAGTGCTGGCCAAGGAGAAAGGCATCGTCGCCGGTGATCGTGTGCGCGTCAGTTGCAAGCGCGGGCACATCGAAGCGGTGGCGGTGGTGACCAAGCGAATCCGGCCGTTGCAGGTCAACAATCAGGTGGTGCACCAGATCGGGATCCCGCTGCACTGGGGCTTTACCGGCCTCACGCGCCACGGTTACCTGACCAACACCCTGGTGCCGTTCCTCGGCGATGGCAACACCCAGACCCCGGAATCCAAGTCATTCCTGGTCAACGTGGAGAAAATCTAAATGGCCAGCCAAGACATCATTGCCCGCTCGGCCACCACCACCGTGCCATCTTCGGTACGTAACCTGGAGGAAGTCGCCAAGCTCATCGACACCACCAAGTGCATCGGCTGCAAGGCTTGCCAGGTCGCCTGCTCGGAATGGAACGAACTGCGCGACGAGGTCGGCCATAACCTGGGGACCTACGACAATCCGCAGGATTTGAGCGCAGAAACCTGGACCCTGATGCGCTTCACCGAGCACGAAACCGATGCCGGCAACCTCGAATGGCTGATCCGCAAGGACGGTTGCATGCACTGCGCCGAACCCGGTTGCCTGGCGGCGTGCCCCAGTCCCGGGGCGATCATCAAGCACGCCAACGGCATCGTCGATTTCGACCAGGACCACTGCATCGGCTGTGGTTACTGCATCACCGGTTGCCCGTTCAACATTCCGCGCATATCGCAAAAGGATCACAAGGCCTACAAATGCACGCTGTGCTCGGACCGGGTGGCCGTAGGGCTGGAGCCAGCCTGTGTGAAAACCTGTCCGACCGGCGCCATCGTGTTCGGCACCAAGGAAGACATGAAGGAGCATGCCGCCGAACGCATCGTCGACCTCAAGAGCCGTGGCTTCGATAACGCCGGTCTGTACGACCCGGCTGGCGTCGGCGGCACCCATGTGATGTACGTGCTGCACCACGCCGACACGCCGAAACTGTATGCCGGGTTACCGGGCGACCCGGTGATCAGCCCCCTGGTCGGCCTGTGGAAAGGCCTGAGCAAACCCCTCGCGCTGCTGGCGATGGGCGCGGCGGTGCTGGCCGGGTTCTTCCACTACGTGCGCGTCGGGCCGCAGGTGGTCGAAGAGGATGAACTGCCCCACGGCCCGGACCCGGCGGTGCATGAAGTCGATCCAGCGGTGCACACCTATGATCCCAAGCACCCTCCGAAGACAGGGGACCGATCATGATCCGCAAGCAGATCCTTCGCTACACCGCCAACCAGCGCACCAATCACTGGCTGGTGGCGATTCTGTTTTTGATGGCCGGGTTGTCCGGGCTGGCGCTGTTTCATCCGGCGTTGTTCTGGCTGAGCAATCTGTTCGGCGGCGGCCCCTGGACGCGCATCCTGCACCCGTTCATGGGCGTGGTGATGTTCCTGCTGTTTCTCGGCCTGGTGGTGCAGTTCTGGCGTGCCAATTACTTCATCAGCAATGACCGGTTGTGGCTGCGGCGCATCGACCGGGTGATGCGTAACGAGGAGGAGGGTGTACCGCCGATCGGCAAGTACAACCCGGGGCAGAAGTTGCTGTTCTGGACTTTACTGCTGTGCATGCTGGTGCTGCTGTTCACCGGGTTGGTGATCTGGCGTGCGTACTTCAGTGAGTACTTCGGCATTACCAGCATTCGCTGGGCGATGCTGCTGCATGCACTGGCCGGTTTCGTGCTGATCCTGAGCATCATCGTGCACATCTACGCCGGAATCTGGATCAAAGGCTCGGTCAGCGCGATGATGCATGGCTGGGTCAGCCGCGCCTGGGCGCGCAGGCATCATGAACTGTGGTACCGGGAAGTGACCCGCGACGAGCGCCCCGAGCCGCCGTTGAACAAAATGCCTTTGGATAAAAAAGGATAGCGACTTGGCGACCATCCTCGAACCCGGACAAATCGAAGCGGCGGCCGGTTCGCCGCCGTTTCTGCACCTGCCGCCGCACAACCTGTTCAGCCTGCGCGCCGAGCGCCTCGAGTATCTGGCCCAAGGGCATCAGGACGTGAGACATCCGCTGGCCGATTACCTGCAGCTGCTGGCCGGGGTGTGTCGGGCGCAACAGCAAGTGCTGGATGATCCGCCGCTCGGCGAGCCCCTCGACCGACAACGCATCGAGCTGTGCCTGCAACACGGACTGCCGCCATTCGCCGCCGACAGCCTGAGCCGCGAGGACGATTGGCAGGCCTATTTCGATGCCTTTTTGCAACGCTACACCGCCCCCGAGCAACCCGCCGTGGCCGAGGCGCTGGACACCTTGCGTCAAGCCGCCCCCGGACACCGCCGGGCCTGGGCGGTGGCACTGGTCAGTGGCCAGTATTCGCTGGTGCCGGCAGCTTTGGTGCCGTTTCTCGGCGCGGCCTTGCAAACCGCCTGGAGCCATTGGCTGCTGAGCACGCCGAATCTGCAACTGACACAAGGCACCAGCCTGAGCCAGTGCCCGGCCTGCGGTTCGCCGGCCATGGCCGGCGTCATCCGCAATCGCGGCAAGCACAACGGTTTGCGCTACCTGGTCTGTTCGTTGTGCGCCTGTGAATGGCACGTGGTGCGGGTCAAGTGTGTGTATTGCGAGCAAAGCAAAGGCCTGGAGTACCTGAGCCTCGAAGACGATCGCCACGCCGCCAATCAGGCGCCGCTGCGGGCCGAGGTCTGTCCGGGCTGCAATGCCTATCTCAAGCTGCTCTATCTGGAAAACGACGCCCACGCCGAAGCGCTGTCGGCGGACCTGGCCAGCCTGATGCTGGACATGCGCCTGGCCCAGGACGGCTACCAGCGGCTGGCGCCGAATCTGTTGCTTGCACCGGGAGACGAGTGAGTACAGGGTCTACACTCTGGATGTGGGAGCGAGCCTGCTCGCGAAGGGGCCGGGTCAGACGTCGCCAGTCTCGAAACTGACCACTGCCCTCCAACCCCTTCGCTTTCCGGAGCGCCTGATGCCCGCAAGCCTTGCCAGTCAAATCCCGCATCTGCCTTCCATTGACAGCCTGTTGCGCCACCCGGCGTACGGCCCCTTGGCCGAGCGCTACGGGCGTGAGGCATTGCTGGCCGCTTTGCGGCAATTGCTCGATGAAGTGCGGGAAAGCGTACGCCAGGGCCAGGTCGAAGCCGTTGAAACCAGCCCCGAGGTACTGGCAGGCCGGGTCGCAGAACGCCTGGCCAATCAGCATCGCAGCCATGTGCGCCGGGTCTTCAACCTGACTGGCACCGTGCTGCACACCAATCTGGGCCGCGCCTTGCTGCCTGAGGAAGCCATCGAGGCCGTACACATGGCCGCGCGCTACCCGCTCAATCTGGAGTTCGACCTGCACAGCGGCAAGCGCGGTGACCGCGACGATCTGATCGAAGGGTTGATCCGCGAGCTGACCGGCGCCGAAGCGGTGACCGTGGTCAACAACAATGCCGCCGCTGTGTTGCTGACCCTCAACAGTCTGGGGGCGCGCAAGGAAGGCATCATTTCCCGGGGCGAGCTGATCGAGATCGGCGGCGCCTTTCGGATTCCCGACATCATGGCCCGCGCCGGGGTCAAGCTGCACGAAGTCGGCACCACCAACCGTACCCACGCCCGCGACTACGAAGCCGCCATTGGCCCGCGCAGCGGTCTGGTGATGCGCGTGCATGCGAGCAACTATGACATTCAGGGGTTCACCACCCGGGTGCCCACGGCGCAACTGGCACAACTGGCGCATCAACATGGCTTGCCGCTGCTCGAAGACCTGGGCAGCGGCAGTCTGCTGGACCTCACGCGCTGGGGACTGCCCGCCGAACCCACGGTGCGTCAGGCCTTGCTCGACGGGGCCGACATCGTCACCTTCAGCGGTGACAAGTTGCTTGGTGGTCCGCAGGCCGGGTTGATTGTCGGGCGCAAGGACCTGATCGCCCGGATCAAGAAAAATCCGCTGAAGCGCGCGCTGCGTGTCGACAAGCTGACCCTGGCCGCCCTTGAAGCCGTGCTGGGTCTGTATCGCAACCCGGATCGTTTGGCCGAACGCCTGCCAAGCCTGCGTCTGCTGACACGGCCCCAGGCGGAGATCCTCGCCCAGGCTGAGCGCCTGCAACCGTCACTGGCGCGGGTGCTGGGCGCTGCCTGGAGCGTCAGTGCGGTGCCGGCGCTGGGGATGATCGGCAGTGGCAGCCAACCGGTGGCGCGTTTGCCCAGTGCCGCGCTGTGTCTGCGCCCGCATAGCTCCAAACGTCTTCGCGGGCGCTGTCTGCACGGTTTGGAGGAATCCTTGCGCGGCTTGCCGATCCCGGTGCTCGGGCGCATTGATGACGACGCCTTGTGGCTGGACTTGCGGCAACTGGACGACGAACCGGCGTGGCTGGCGCAGCTTGACCGGTTGCAGATCGGGGACCGGGCAGGGTGATTGTCGGCACCGCAGGGCACATCGAT
Source organism: Pseudomonas sp. SDO5532_S415 (assembly GCF_054071155.1). Classification (NCBI taxonomy): domain Bacteria; kingdom Pseudomonadati; phylum Pseudomonadota; class Gammaproteobacteria; order Pseudomonadales; family Pseudomonadaceae; genus Pseudomonas; species Pseudomonas sp. SDO5532_S415. Next base: position 17,780 of record NZ_JBSVWS010000115.1, read on the forward strand.
CATGGCAAGACCGCCTTGCTCCAGGCCTTGACCGGGCAGACCGGCGACCGACGCCGGGAAGAGCGCGAACGCGGCATGACCATCGACCTGGGTTATCTGTACGCCGAGCTTGAACCGGGCGCGGGTTTGAGCGGTTTCATCGACGTGCCCGGCCATGAGCGCTTCACCCATAACATGCTCGCCGGCGCGCAGGGCATCGATCTGGTGCTGCTGGTGGTGGCGGCCGATGACGGTGTGATGCCGCAGACCCGTGAGCATTTGGCGATCGTCGAATTGCTCGGCATCCCGCGGGCCTTGGTGGCCATCAGTAAATGCGATCGGGTCGAACCTGCCCGGGTGCAAGCCGTGCGCGAGCAAATCAGCGCCTTGCTGGCGCCCGGTCCCTATGCGGATGCGCCGTTGATTGCCTTGTCGAGCGTGACCGGCCAGGGCATCGCAACCCTGCGTCAAGCCTTGCTGGATGCCCAGCGTGACGTGCAGCAACGCAGCCTGGATGGCGGCTTTCGCCTGTGGATCGACCGGGCGTTCAGCGTGGCCGGAGCAGGTATCGTGGTCACCGGCACCGCGCTGTCCGGGCAGGTGGCGGTGGGCGATACATTGCTGCTGGGTCCCCTTGGAAAACCGGTACGGGTGAGGGGCTTGCATGCGCAGAATCAAACCGCCGAAAGCGCCATGGCCGGCCAGCGCGTCGCGTTGAACCTGCATGCCGAACGCCTGGCACTGGAGCAGATTCATCGTGGTCAATGGCTGGTGGCCGAATGGCTGTACGCACCGACGCAACGACTGGACATCGACTTTCAGTTACTGCCCGGTGAGCCCCGTTCCTTTGAACATTTCCAACCGGTGCATGTGCACATTGGCACTCAAGACGTGAGCGGACACGTGGCCTTGCTCGAATACGCCAGCCTGGCGCCGGGCGAGAGGATGTTCGCGCAAATCCTGCTCAATAGGCCGGTGCAGGCCGTGAAGGGTGATCCGTTGATCCTGCGCGACCAGAGTGCCCAACGCACACTGGGCGGCGGACGGGTACTCGACCCGTTCGCACCGACCCGGCACCGTCGCAGTCCCCAACGGATGGTGCAGCTACATGCGTTGGCCAGCAGCGCTCGACTGGAAACCCTGCTGCCGGTACTGCTGGCCAACAGTGCGACTGGACTCGATCCCCAACGACTGGAGCGCCAGTTCAATCAACCGCGGACAAGCTGGGTGTTGCCTGATGACGTGCGCTTGATCGAAACGCGGCAAGGGCCGGTGTTGTTCGACGCTGCCTGCTGGCAGGCCCTGAAAGCCGATCTGCTGCAACACCTGGCGCGCTTTCATGAACTGGAGCCGGATCAAACGGGTCCGGACCGTGATCGTCTGCGCCGTTTCACCGGGACGGCGCTCGACCGCCCGACCTTCATCAGCCTGCTCGACGAATTGCTCGCCAGCGGTGCCATCGCCGCCAGCGGGCCATGGCTGCATTGGCCCGATCATCAGGTACGCCTGAGTGAAGAGGATGAAAGCCTGTGGCAGCAATTGCAGCCGTTGTTCGAGGCGGGCGGCTTCGATCCGCCGTGGGTGCGCGACCTGGGGCATGACGAAGCCACGGTGCGCTCGCTGCTGCGCAAAATGGCCCGGCTGGGGCTGATGCATCAGGTGGTGCGGGATCTGTTCTATACCGACACGATGATCCGTCGTCTGGCGGCTATGCTGTTGCAACTGGCCGACGCCAATCCGGTGATCCAGGTGGCGGCGTTTCGCGATGCGGTGGGCCTGGGGCGCAAGCGCAGCATTCAGATTCTCGAATACTTCGACCGGCTCGGCCTGACCCGCCGGTTTGGCGACAAGCGTCATATCCGCCAGGACAATGCGTTGGCCCGGCGAGCAGATCACTGATAATCAGGAAGGCAATCGCGCCCGGTGGCGCGGCCGGGCTTCAAACCCGGTTGGGGACGGCATCCGTTCCCGGGCCGGTTCGACTCCGGCTGCCTTCCGCCACTTTTCAATCAACCAACCTGATGTTCGCGGCTGTCCCCTCGATCTGATTCTGCAGGAGCAAAGCTTGCTCGCGATGGCGGTGGATCAGGCGCTGCATTGTCGACCGGACTGCCGCCATCGCGAGCAGGCTCGCTCCCACCTTCGATGTGTGTCGCACACACTGTTTGTGGCCGCTGAAGATCCCCTGTGGGAGCGAGCCT
>NZ_JBSVWS010000116.1:0-19752 GCF_054071155.1 Pseudomonas sp. SDO5532_S415
CACAGGAGTATGCGGTCAACTGTGGGAGCGAGCCTGCTCGCGAAAGCGATTTATCAGACGACACATTACTGGGTGAGGCTCGAAGTACTCTGCCCCACCGCCAACCCCGCCCGAATCGCCGCCAGCGCCGCCTGGTAATACGCCTTGCCCTCGGCCGACTCGGCAAAGGTGGCGAATTCTTCCAGCTCTTCATCCGACAGGTCGCGATAGACGTACAGCAAGGTGTTGTTCAGGTCGCTGCCGATCTGGTCCATCAAGCGCTGACGCTGCCCGTTCAGCATGCCCTGGGCCTGGCCCGCACCGAGCAGGCCGGGGATCATCGAACTCAGGCTGTCGGCGGCGACGCCGGCAATCGCCAGGCTGACTTCGGCGCCGGCCTCGCGCGCAGGCAGCGCCTGGGCCAGGTGGCCGATGATCAGCAGGCGGCTGTCGCTGGCTTGCATCTTCGGCAAACCCTTGGCGTTTTTCGCCAGTTGATCGCGACGGGTCGCGAGCAATTCGGCGGCGACGATTTTCTTGCCCAGCGGGGATTGAAAGAACGCCAGGGCAGGTTTTGGATCAGCGAGATTCTTGCGCAATTGTGCTTCGGCGCGTTGGTCTACAGCCTTAGGGTCAAAACGCTGGTTGCTGTTGTTGACCAGGGCCTGGAACACCGCCGGTGGCAGGCTGCTTTCGTAGCGTTTTTGCGCGGCCGAAAGAGCGTCGTTGAAATGCGCGCGTTGTTCCGGCCAGCCGGCGACCTTGTACAACTGGTCGTGGCCGTCTGCCCAGGCGGGCAAAACGCAGAACATCAGCAGGGAGAAAAGCAAACGGCGCATAGGGACTCCTGTCAGCAGGCGACTATTCTCCGTGTGGCATACGGTCTTGTCGAGAATTCGTATCAGCCCGCTGCGTGGCTCTGTCGGATTTCCAGGCGCAGGAATACTATGCGCGCCATGCGAATATCTTCTGATCACCCACTGCTGTTACGAATCGTCGATGACCTGGCTGCCAACGGCTGGTCGCAGCAAAATATTTTCCTGCCTCTGGATTTGACCCGGGCACTGGCGGCTGAGTGCCGTAAACGTGCTGCCGAGGGCGAACTGGCTCCGGCAGCGGTAGGGCGCGGGCCTTCCTCGGAGATTCGCGAGGGGATTCGCGGCGATCATATCCAGTGGATCGAACCCGGCCAGGCCGAGGCGTGCGACAGCTATCTGCGATTGATGGACAGTCTGCGCGAGGCGATGAACCGGGGTCTGTTTCTGGGCCTGGAGGATTTCGAAAGCCATTTCGCGCTGTACCCGCCCGGTGCGTTCTACCTCAAGCATGTCGACCGATTCCGCGACGACGATCGGCGCATGGTGTCAGCGGTGGTCTACCTCAATGACGCATGGCTGCCCGAGCACGGTGGTCAGTTGCGCATGTACCTGGATGAAGACGCGCAATACGATGTGGTACCGACCGGTGGATGCCTGGTGGTGTTCCTGTCGGGCGAGGTCCCCCATGAAGTCCTGCCCGCGACCCGTGAGCGGCTGTCATTGACAGGCTGGTTCCGGCGTCGGGGCAATGAGCCGTTCTGATCATGCAGAAAATTCTGGTAAGCCGCTGCCTGCTGGGCCACCGCGTACGCTACGACGGCGGCGCCAGCGGGCCATTCGACCAGCTTCAGCTGTGGCTTGACGAGGGTCGGGTCGTGCCGCTGTGCCCGGAAGTCGCCGGTGGTTTGCCGACGCCCCGGGCGGCTGCGGAAATTCCGGGCGGGCAGGGCGCGCAAGTGCTGGAGGGTAAGGCGTCGGTCATGACGGCCGAGGGCGAGGATGTCAGTGCGCAGTTTCTGTCCGGGGCTTATCAAGCGCTGGAACTGGTGCAACAGCACGGCATCCGCATTGCCATACTCAAGGCCAACAGCCCGTCGTGCGGCAACCTGCTGACCTATGACGGTACGTTCAGCGGGGGGAAGGTCAGTGGCGAAGGGGTGACGGCGGCGTTGCTCAAGCGCAATGGTGTGCAAGTCTTCAGCGAGCTGGAACTGGCAGCAGCGGCTCAGGCCTTGGCAGCGGACTGACAATCACTACTGAACCCTGTGGGAGCGGGCTTGCCCGCGAAGAGGTCAGTACATTCAACATCACTGTCGCCTGACACACCATTTTCGCGGGCAAGCCCGCTCCCACAGGGTTACCTGCAATTTCAAGGCTTGGGCATCACACCCGAATCCGCTCCAAACCACTTCTTCTCCAGCGCCTCAAGCCGCCCATCCGCCTTGATCCGCTGCAACGCGTTTTCCAGGCTGACATGAAACGCCGGGTTACCCTTCTGAAACGGAATCGCCAGGTTCACCGTCGTGGCGGCTTTCGGCTTTTCTTCCGTCAGCGACTGCACCAGCAGAATTGAACGCGGCTCTTCGTCTTTCTGCGCGATCAATTGCGCATCGGTACGAATGTAAGGTTCGCTGAAGTCGAAACGATCCTGAAGCGCCGGGGTCTCTGCAATGTGATTGATGGCGATGTCGTATTTGCCGCTTTCGACACCGGTCAGCAGATCGGTGGCGTCAGTGATGACAAAGTCGGCGCGCACATCCAGTTCGTTGGCCAGCATCTGACCCAATTCGACTTCGAAGCCTGCAAGATTGCCGTCTTCCTTGAAATTGAACGGTGGGGTATTAGCCTCAAGGGCAATGCGCAATTCGCCGCGGTCGTTTACGTCGTCAATCAGTTCGGCATGGGCCAAAGGGCTCAGAAGGGGTAGCAGGCAGATCAGGCCAGGCAGAAAGCGCATGGTCACTCCTTGAATTCATTATTTGCGATGCTCTGGTTCAGGCTCGCTTTGCTATGGTTGTCGAGTGCCTTCGACAACGATTGACCATGAAGTTGTGATGGTCACGCGAATTTTACGGAAAAACTGGAGAAGAGAATGAAAACCTTTATGTCACGTGCTGCTTTGGCTGGCTTGCTGATGGGTGTTTCGGTATTGGCCAGTGCGGCTACGCCAGCACCCAAGGGTGCTGAAGTGTCCATCGTTTCTCCCAAGGACGGCGGCACGGTTCCGCAGACCTTCGTGGTCAAATTCGCTGTCGAGAATATTGCGCTGGCACCCGCGGGGGATGTCACAAAGAATACCGGGCATCATCATTTGCTGATCGACGTTGACGAGTTGCCTGCCGCCGGGCAGACGATCCCGACCGATGCCAATCACGTGCACTTCGGCAAGGCACAAACCCAGGCTGAAGTCACACTGACACCGGGCAAGCACACGCTACAGCTGATACTGGGTGACAAAAATCATACCGTGTTCGATCCACCGATTGTTTCCGAGAAAATCACGGTCAACGTGAAATAAAAAAGGGAGCCCCGAGGGGCTCCCTTTTTACTTGCCGCTTGCCGCTTGCCGCCTGTAGCTGTTCTTAGAACAGTACGCGACTACGGATGGTGCCGTTGACGTGTTGCAGCTTCTGTTGCGCCAGGTCCGAGTATTCGGCGTCTACGTCGATCACTACGTAGCCGACTTTCTCGTTGGTCTGCAGGAACTGACCGGAGATGTTGATGCCGTTTTCGGCGAAGACCTTGTTGATCTCGCTCATCACACCCGGGATGTTCTCGTGGATGTGCAGCAGACGGTGCTTGCCAGGGTGAGCCGGCAGGGCCACTTCCGGGAAGTTGACGGACGATACCGACGTACCGTTGTCGCTGTACTTGACCAGTTTCTCGGCCACTTCCAGACCGATGTTGGCTTGCGCCTCGGCGGTGGAACCACCGATGTGCGGGGTCAGGATCACGTTGTCCAGGCCACGCAGCGGGCTTTCGAATTCTTCGTCGTTGGAGCGTGGCTCCACCGGGAATACGTCGATGGCCGCGCCGATCAGGTGTTTGTCCTTGATGGCAGCCGCCAGATGGTCCAGCTCGACCACGGTGCCGCGCGCGGCGTTGATCAGGATGCCGCCCTTCTTGATGGCGCGGATTTCCTTCTCGCCGATCATCCACTGGGTGGCAGCGGTTTCCGGAACGTGCAGGGTCACGATGTCGGACATGCCGAGCAGTTCGTGCAGGTTACCGACCTGGGTGGCGTTACCCAGTGGCAGCTTGGTCACGGTGTCGTAGAAGTAAACCTGCATGCCCAGGCCTTCAGCCAGGACCGACAATTGAGTGCCGATGGAGCCGTAACCGACGATGCCCAGCTTCTTACCGCGGATTTCGAAGGAATTGGCCGCGCTCTTGATCCAGCCGCCACGGTGGCAGGAAGCGTTCTTCTCAGGGATGCCGCGCAGCAACAGGATCGCCTCGGCCAGCACCAGCTCGGCAACGGAGCGGGTGTTGGAGTACGGGGCGTTGAACACGGCGATACCGCGCTCGCGTGCCGCGTCCAGGTCGACCTGGTTGGTGCCGATGCAGAAACAACCGACAGCCACCAGCTTCTTCGCGTGATCGAAGATCTCTTCGGTCAGTTGAGTGCGCGAACGAATGCCGATGAAGTGAGCATCAGCGATCTTTTCCTTGAGCTGGGCTTCCGGCAGAGAACCTGTGAGGTACTCGATGCTGGTGTAGCCCGCCGCCTTGAGGACGTCGACAGCCGATTGGTGGACGCCTTCGAGAAGAAGGAACTTGATCTTGCTCTTATCGAGAGAAGTCTTGCTCATCTGCGTAAACCTGTATCCCGGAGAAAAATGGCAGGAAATGGTCAACAGACGCTGACCCGAGCGGCGTGACAGCCGTCGCCGCAGAATAGCCGTTGGGCACTATGCTGCGGGGTCGGTATGCTAGCATATGCGCCCCGCTAAACACTCATTCCTGCGACGTGAAGCGTTCTCAGGATGACCATGAATTGTTCGAGAGTTCTGTCGATGACCAATCCTGCCCTGATTGATGAGCTGAAGACCTTGGTTGAGCCTGGCAAGGTGCTGACCGATGCCGACTCCCTGAATGCTTACGGTAAGGATTGGACCAAGCATTTCGCCCCGGCTCCGACCGCCATTGTGTTTCCGAAGACCACCGAACAGGTCCAGGCCATTGTCCTGTGGGCCAATAAACACAAGGTAGCGCTGGTACCGTCGGGCGGTCGTACCGGGCTATCGGCCGCCGCAGTGGCAGCCAATGGTGAAGTGGTCGTGTCCTTCGACTACATGAATCAGATCCTCGACGTGAACCTGACTGACCGCACTGCCGTTTGTCAGCCAGGCGTGGTCACCGAGCATTTGCAGAACGTGGCCGAGGAAAAGGGCCTGTACTACCCGGTGGACTTCGCTTCGGCAGGATCGAGCCAGATTGGTGGCAATATCGGCACCAATGCCGGCGGGATCAAGGTCATTCGCTACGGCATGACCCGCAACTGGGTTGCCGGCATGAAAGTGGTCACCGGCAAGGGCGACGTGCTGGAGCTGAACCGCGACCTGATCAAGAACGCCACCGGCTACGACATGCGTCAGCTGTTCATTGGCGCCGAAGGCACCCTCGGCTTTGTGGTTGAAGCAACCATGCGTCTGGATCGCGCCCCGAAAAACCTCACCGCGATGGTTCTGGGTACTGCCGATTTCGACTCGATCATGCCGGTGTTGCACGCGTTCCAGGGCAAGCTCGACCTGACCGCCTTCGAATTTTTCTCCGACAAAGCCTTGGCCAAGGTCATGGCGCGCGGCGACGTGCCGGCACCGTTCGAAACCGATTGCCCGTTCTACGCGCTCTTGGAATTCGAAGCGACCACCGAAGACGTGGCCAATCACGCCCTTGAAACTTTCGAACACTGTGTAGAGCAAGGCTGGGTGCTGGATGGCGTGATGAGCCAAAGTGAGACCCAGCTGCAGAACCTGTGGAAGCTGCGCGAATACATCTCCGAAACCATTTCCCACTGGACGCCGTACAAGAACGACATCTCTGTCACCGTGTCGAAAGTGCCGGCGTTCCTCAAGGAAATCGACGCGATCGTCGGCGAACACTACCCGGACTTCGAAATCGTCTGGTTCGGCCACATCGGCGACGGCAACCTGCACTTGAACATCCTCAAGCCGGATAACCTGAGCAAGGATGAGTTCTTCGCCAAGTGCGCCACCGTCAACAAGTGGGTGTTCGAAACCGTCGAGAAGTACAACGGTTCGATTTCCGCCGAACACGGCGTGGGCATGACCAAGCGTGATTACTTGACCTATAGCCGTTCCCCGGTTGAGATCGAGTATATGAAAGCGGTCAAAGCGGTGTTCGACCCCAACGGCATCATGAACCCGGGCAAGATTTTTGCTGTTTGACTTTCGAATTTAAGAGTGACGAACCAGGAGTCGGTCCATGAGCTATCAGCACCAGTATGTCGACGGCACGCGTATTCACTTCCCGCTGGGGAAAGTGGTGTGCATCGGCCGTAACTACGCCGAACACGCCAAGGAGCTGGACAATCCGGTGCCTACCGAGCCGTTGCTGTTCATCAAGCCGGGCAGTTGCGTCGTGCCGCTGGAGGGTGGTTTCAGCATTCCGACCGAGCGTGGTTCGGTGCATTACGAAGCGGAAATCGCGGTGCTGATCGGCAAGCCATTGTCGACCCGGCCGAGTCGTGAGGAAGTGCTCGACGCCATCTCCGGTTTCGCCCCGGCTTTGGATCTGACCCTGCGCGACAAGCAGGCCGAACTGAAATCCAAGGGCCTGCCCTGGGAAATCGCCAAGTCCTTCGACGGCGCGGCGGTGATTGCCCCATTCGTGTCCGGCAGCACATTCGCCGACCTGACCGACATCGGCATCCGCCTGACCATCAACGGCGAAGTTCGCCAGGATGGCAACAGCAGCGCCATGCTCAACCCGATCGTGCCAATGATCCAGCACATGGCCGGCTGCTTCTCGCTACAGGCCGGAGATGTGATCCTTACCGGTACGCCAGTTGGCGTCGGCCCGCTGAACGTTGGTGATGAAATTGTCCTGGAACTCCCAGGCGCCAGCAGTTTCACCAGCAGCGTCCGCTGACCGGAACACCGCATAACCCTGTGGGAGCGAGCCTGCTCGCGAAAGCGGTCTGTCATTCAACATCAATGTTGGATGTCCCGGCCTCTTCGTCGGAACGCCGCCCGGAGCCGGATCGCTCCCACATTGGTTTTTGTGATGGTCCCAAAGGGCTTTCCCGCCATTTCCCGTTTTTTTCACATCCCATCTGGATAATTCCCGGGCTTTCGGCGTCTGAGCCGATCCCAATTGTGCTATTACCCATAGCCTGAATTTCTGGATGCATTCGCCGATGGCCACCCAACCGCTACCTTCGCTTGAAACCGCTCGCCGCTCGCGCTTTGCGCTGCGTTGGTATGTCTGGCTTTTGCTGGTGGTTGCCGCTGCCTACGGACTCGCGTTTGCCATGCATTGGGACGACCGTGGCGCACTATGGCTGCAAGAGAGTTTTGAAAGTCCCTCTGAGCGCCAAGAGAGTGTCTGGCTGCCGGACTATCAGGTGGTGATCGATGCCAAACCGCTGCCGGGCATGGAAAAAGATGAAGCGTCTGACCTGGCCTACGATCCTCAGAGCAAAACCCTGTATTCGGTGATGGGCAACAAACCATTCCTGGTCGAGCTGACATTGCAGGGCGATGTGCTGCGCAAGATTCCTCTGGTGGGCTGGAGCAACCCTGAAGGAGTCACCGTGTTGGGTAACGGTCTGCTGGCGATTGTCGATGAGCGTGATCACTTGCTCACTGTCGTCAAGGTCGATGCCGATACCCGTGAACTGAACGTCGCCAATTTCCCGAAGTACGACCTGGGGACTTCGAAAAACCAGAACAAGGCGTTCGAAGCCATCGCCTGGGACTCGCGTAATCAACAGTTGTTGTTGGGCGAAGAGCGTCCACCGGCGCTGTTTACCTGGAAGAGTGACGGTCAGAAGCTGATGGGCGATAAACAGAAACTCGCCAGTAACGAGCTGGACTTGCGCAATCTGTCAGCCCTGGCGATCGACCCTCGAACCGGCCACACACTGGTCCTGTCCGCCGATTCCCATTTGCTGCTGGAGTTGGACGAGAAGGGCGAGCAAGTCAGTTTCATGACCCTGCTGCGAGGCTTCAATGGCCTGAAAAAGACCATTCCCCGTGCCGAAGGTGTGGCTCTGGACGAAGCCGGGACGCTCTACATCGTGAGCGAGCCAAACCTGTTTTATCGTTTCGAAAAACAGCGCTGAACCGATCTTGTAGGACTTTCGGCGCTCGATTGTAGGAGCGGGCAACTGGCCATTAAGCTTTAATTCAGCCAGCCGTGATATTTCATCCGCCTGTTTTGATTCCGAGCCTGCCCCCAATGCGCCGATTTGCCCGCCCCAAACCGCTGATTCTCATCGTCTCGATGATCGCGTTGATCGCATTGATTGTGTTGATCGCGTTCGGCCAACACCTGCGTCTGTTCGAGCGTGGCTGGTTCAACCTGCGCACGTTCTGGCAGCCGATGAGTACTCAATCCATTGGCCTGGACCAATATCGGGTGGTGCTGGAGGGGCAGGTCATTGAAGGGCTGGACGACGATGTTTCAGCGCTGACTTACGACCCGGTGCGCAAAAGCCTGTTTACCGTCACCAACAAGAACGCCGAGCTGATCGAGCTTTCCCTTGATGGCAAGATTGTGCGCCGCATCGCGCTGGTCGGTTTTGGCGATCCGGAAGCGGTGGAATTCATCAGTGCCGATACCTACGTGATTACGGATGAGCGCGAACAGCGGCTGATCAAAATTCATCTGGAGCCGGACACCACTTTTCTCGATTCCGCCGATGCCGAACAGATGACCCTCGGCGTGCACATGGCTGGCAACAAGGGTTTTGAAGGTCTGGCTTACGATTCGGCGGGCAAGCGCCTGTTTGTCGCCAAGGAGCGCGACCCGATGCTGATCTACGAAGTGCACGGCTTTCCGCATTTCAATCCAGAAAAATCCTACGCGGTACACGTCGTGAACAATCCCAAGCGGGATGCCGGGATGTTCGTGCGCGATCTGTCGAGCCTGCAATATGACGAACGAAGTGGCCACTTGATGGCGCTGTCCGATGAGTCGCGGCTGATTCTGGAACTGGATGTGGACGGGCGACCGCTGAGCACCATGTCGTTGATCAAGGGGCGTCAGGGGCTGCAAAAGACCGTGCCGCAAGCGGAAGGGATCGCCATGGATGACGACGGCACGATGTATCTGGTGAGTGAGCCGAATCTGTTCTACGTCTTCAAGAAACCGGCACAACCCTGACCAACACCCAAAAACAACTGTGGGAGCGAGCCTGCTCGCGAAAGCGGTCTGCCAGTCAACATCTCTATCGACTGACAGGACCCATTCGCGAGCAGGCTCGCTCCCACAGGTTTACCGGCGTGCCTGGCTTACTCGGCGCGCAGGGTTTTCACACCTTCACTGGTCCCCAGCAGCAGCAGATCCGCCGGACGCGCCGCGAACAGGCCATTGGTGACCACGCCCACGATCGCATTGATCTGCGTCTCCAGTTCTACTGGATTGGTGATCTGCAGGTTGAACACATCAAGGATGATGTTGCCGTTGTCGGTCAGCACGCCTTCACGGTAGACCGGGTCGCCGCCGAGCTTCACCAGTTGGCGGGCCACGTGACTGCGGGCCATCGGGATCACTTCCACCGGCAGCGGGAACGCGCCGAGTACCGGTACCAGTTTGCTGGCGTCGGCGATGCAGATGAAGGTCTTGGCCACGGCCGCGACAATCTTCTCGCGGGTCAGGGCCGCGCCACCGCCCTTGATCAGGTTCAGGTGCTCGTCGCTTTCATCGGCGCCATCGACATAGAACTCCAGGTCGCTGACCGTGTTGAGCTCGTACACCGGAATGCCATGGCCCTTGAGGCGGGCAGCGGTGGCCTCGGAACTGGCGACCGCGCCATCGAAGGCACCCTTGTGTTGCGCCAGGGCATCGATGAAACAGTTGGCGGTGGAGCCGGTGCCGACCCCGACGATGCTCTTGTCGTCGAGTTTCGGAAGGATGAAGTCGACGGCGGCCTGAGCCACTGCCTGTTTGAGTTGATCCTGGGTCATGCGGGCTCCGAGGTGCCGAAGAGGGGAACGAAAGGCCGGCATTATAGGCCTCGGGGCGGTGAAGGTCATTGCCCGATTGGCGGGCGGCTTTTATTGGCTTTTGTGGCGAGGGAGCTTGCTCCCGCTCGGCTGCGCAGCAGTCGTAAAAACTGTGTGCACGGTACATCCGAAAGAATGCAGGGGGGAGCGCTACGCACTCCAGCGGGAGCAAGCTCCCTCGCCACAGGAAAGTGTCAGGCTGTAAAACCACCTGTTTAGTGTGGTCGTGCGGACAAAAGCCGGGTTAGACTCCGTGGTCCTGCCCAACCCGCTCAGTGATGCTTTCCGATGCTTGAACAGTACGTCAAAAAGATCCTCACCTCGCGCGTTTATGACGTTGCCGTAGAAACCCCGTTGCAGACTGCCCGTCAGCTCTCCGAGCGGCTGGGCAACGAGATTTGGCTCAAGCGTGAAGACTTGCAGCCGGTGTTCTCGTTCAAGATTCGCGGCGCTTACAACAAGCTGACCCAATTGAGCGATGAAGAGCGCGCCCGTGGCGTGGTAACGGCTTCAGCCGGCAACCATGCGCAAGGCCTGGCCCTGGCGGCGAAGGTATTGGGCGTGAAGGCGACCATCGTCATGCCCAAGACCACCCCCGAGATCAAGGTCGAAGGCGTGCGTTCGCGTGGTGGCAAAGTGGTGCTGCACGGTGATTCGTTCCCCGAAGCCCTGGCCTACTCGCTGAAACTGGTCGACGAAAAAGGCTACGTCTACATTCACCCCTATGACGATCCCCATACCATTGCCGGGCAGGGCACGGTGGCCATGGAGATTTTGCGTCAGCATCCGGGACGCCTGGACGCGATTTTCGTCCCGGTGGGCGGCGGCGGCTTGATTGCCGGCATCGCGGCGTACGTTAAATACCTGCGTCCGGATATCAAGATCATCGGCGTCGAGCCGGACGACTCCAATTGCCTGCAGGCCGCCATGGCCGCGGGCGAGCGCGTGGTGCTGCCGACCGTGGGCATCTTTGCCGACGGCGTGGCGGTGGCCCAGATCGGCCAACACACGTTTGATATCTGCAAAGATCATGTCGATGAAGTCATCACTGTAAGCACCGACGAAATCTGCGCGGCGATCAAGGACATCTACGACGATACCCGCTCGATCACCGAACCTGCCGGCGCCCTGGGCGTGGCCGGGATCAAAAAGTATGTCGAACAGCACGGCATCACCGGGCACACGTTGGTGGCCATCGACTCCGGTGCCAACGTCAACTTCGATCGCCTGCGCCACGTGGCCGAGCGCGCCGAACTGGGCGAGGGCCGCGAAGCCATCATCGCCGTGACCATCCCCGAAAAACCGGGCAGCTTCAAGGCGTTCTGCGAAGCCATCGGCAAGCGCCAGATCACTGAATTCAACTACCGCTACAACACCGGCAGCGAAGCGCACATCTTCGTTGGCGTGCAGACGCACCCCGACACCGACCCCCGCAGTGCATTGATCACCAGCCTCGGTGATCAGGGCTTCCCGGTGGTCGACCTGACCGACAACGAACTGGCCAAGTTGCACATCCGTCACATGGTCGGCGGTCGCGCGGCGCATGTGGTGGATGAGGTGATTCTACGTTTCGAATTCCCGGAGCGTCCGGGAGCGCTGTTCAACTTCCTCAACAAGCTGGGTGGGCGCTGGAACATCTCGATGTTCCACTACCGCAATCATGGTGCGGCGGATGGCCGCGTGGTCGCGGGGCTGCAGGTGCCTCACGATGAACGCCACCTGGTGCCGGCGGCGCTGGAGGAAATCGGCTACCCGTACTGGGATGAAAGCGACAACCCGGCCTATCAACTGTTTCTTGGCTGAACGGCTACGCTGATGGGCATGGCTTAAGGAAATCGAATCATGGAAACGTTAACGGCCCTGAAAGCAGCGCACATGGTGGCCACGGTGGTGGTGCTGTTGTGTGCGCTGGGTCTGGGGATCTGGGTCTGGCGGACCCGGCGTAATGGCGATGCAACGGCGGCAAGCCGCACGCTGCAACGGCCGCGCGTGTTCATCTGGCTGTTGATGGGGCTCACGCTGCTGAGCATGCCGTTTACAGGCTGGTGGATGGTGCACCTGGTGGGCTGGCCGTTGGGGCAGACCTGGCTGCTGGCGTCGAGCGTGCTCTACACCGTGGCGGCGCTGGCGTGGTTCTGGTTGCTTGTGCGACTGAACAAAGTGCGCAAGACGCCGGGTGGTGTGGGCCGATTCAGCTTTGCATTAGCGCTGTTCGGTTTTGTCTGTTTTGTTGCCATTGCCGGGTTGATGGGCGCCAAGCCGGTTTGACGCTTGAGACCGCGTTGCCCGAATCGCTGGCAAGCCAGCTCCCACAGGTTTCTGTTGTGTGGCATAGATTGCAGTCACACCAGAGATCCCTGTGGGAGCGGGCTTGCCCGCGATAGCTATATCAGTCGCGCAACGAAATCACCGGCCAGCCGCGCTTCTCGGCTTCGGCGCGCAGATTCGGGTCCGGATCGACCGCAATCGGATTCGTCACCTGCTCCAGCAACGGCAGATCATTCATCGAATCGCTGTAGAAGTAGCTGTTCTCCAGGTTATGCCCGGTCTCTTCCAGCCAACGATTCAACCGCGTCACCTTGCCTTCACGGAAACACGGCACATCAGTGCTGCGCCCGGTATAGCGACCATCGAGCATTTCACATTCGGTGGCGATCAGGGTTTCGACACCCAGGCGCTGCGCAATGGGGCCTGTGACGAAGCGGTTGGTGGCGGTGATGATCACCAGTTTGTCGCCGGCATCGCGGTGTTTGGCTAACAGTTCGATGGCCTTGGGCAGCACGATCGGTTCGATGCAATCGCGCATGTAGTCGCGGTGCCATAGATCCAGCGTGGCCATTTCGGTGCGGCCGAGGACTTCCAGGCAGAAGTTCAGGTAGGCGTCGTTATCCAGCTTGCCCGCCAGGTAATCCTGATAGAACTCGTCGTTGCGTGTCTTGTAGGCAACGGCGTCGAGGAAGCCGCGCTCACAAAGGTAGTCGCCCCAGGCGTGGTCGCTGTCGCCGCCCAGAAGCGTGTTGTCCAAGTCGAATAAAGCCAGCCGCATTGCAGTTACTCGCTGAAAAGTCTGTAGAAAGGCGTCCAGAATACGGACTTTTCACAAGAGTGCACATAACGTAGTCCGGCGCGTTGCTGCCCTCACAACCTTTGTGGAACAATGCGGCGACATGCGTTTGCGAGGTTGTTGCCGTGATCGACCCCGATGGTTTCCGTCCTAATGTCGGGATCATTCTTACGAATGATGCCGGCCAGGTGCTATGGGCTCGCCGTATCAATCAAGATGCCTGGCAGTTTCCTCAAGGCGGGATCAACCCCCAGGAGACGCCGGAAGACGCCTTGTACCGCGAGTTGAACGAAGAAGTGGGCCTGGAGCGCGAAGATGTTGAAATACTCGCCTGCACCCGGGGCTGGTTGCGTTATCGTTTGCCGCAACGTCTGGTCAGGACCCACAGCCAACCGCTGTGCATCGGCCAGAAACAGAAATGGTTTCTCCTGCGCCTGGTCTCCAACGAGCAGCGGGTGCGGATGGATTTGACCGGTAAACCGGAATTCGATGGCTGGCGTTGGGTCAGCTATTGGTATCCGTTGGGCCAGGTGGTGACATTCAAGCGCGAGGTATATCGCCGCGCTCTCAAAGAGCTTGCCCCGCGCCTTTTAGCGCGCGACTGACGACGGAGTTCGACCCCGAGCCATGCTCAATACGCTGCGCAAGATCGTCCAGGAAGTTAACTCCGCCAAGGATCTCAAGGCGGCGTTGGGGATTATTGTGTTGCGCGTCAAAGAGGCCATGGGCAGCCAGGTCTGCTCGGTCTACCTGCTCGATCCCGAGACCAACCGTTTCGTGCTGATGGCCACCGAGGGCTTGAACAAGCGCTCGATCGGCAAGGTCAGCATGGCCCCCAATGAAGGTCTGGTCGGCCTGGTCGGCACGCGTGAAGAACCCCTGAACCTCGAAAACGCCGCGGATCACCCGCGCTACCGCTACTTTGCCGAAACCGGCGAGGAGCGCTACGCCTCGTTCCTAGGGGCGCCGATCATCCACCACCGTCGCGTCGTCGGCGTGTTGGTCATTCAGCAGAAAGAACGCCGCCAGTTCGATGAAGGTGAAGAAGCCTTCCTCGTGACCATGAGCGCGCAACTCGCCGGGGTTATCGCCCACGCCGAGGCCACCGGTTCGATCCGTGGCCTGGGCCGTCAGGGCAAAGGGATTCAGGAAGCCAAGTTCGTCGGCGTGCCGGGCTCACCAGGTGCGGCGGTCGGCACCGCGGTGGTCATGCTGCCACCGGCCGACCTGGATGTGGTTCCCGACAAGACCATCAGCGACATTGAAGCCGAACTCGGGTTGTTCAAGACCGCGATCGAAGGTGTGCGCGCTGACATGCGCACCCTGTCCGCCAAGCTCGCCACGCAGTTGCGCCCTGAAGAGCGCGCGCTGTTCGACGTCTACCTGATGATGCTCGCCGACGAGGCGTTGGGCAGCGAAGTGACCACCGTGATCAAGACCGGGCAGTGGGCCCAGGGCGCCTTGCGCCAGGTGGTCACCGATCACGTCAACCGTTTCGAGCTGATGGACGACGCTTACCTGCGTGAGCGTGCATCGGACGTCAAGGACCTGGGGCGTCGCCTGCTCGCGTACTTGCAGGAAGAGCGTCAGCAAACCCTGGTCTACCCCGACAACACCATTCTGGTCAGCGAAGAGCTGACGCCGGCGATGCTCGGCGAGGTCCCGGAGGGCAAGCTGGCCGGTCTGGTTTCAGTACTCGGCTCCGGCAACTCCCACGTGGCGATCCTGGCACGCGCCATGGGCATCCCGACGGTGATGGGCCTGGTCGACCTGCCGTACTCCAAGGTCGACGGCATCCAGATGATCGTCGACGGCTACCACGGCGAGGTCTATACCAACCCGAGCGACGTGCTGCGCAAGCAGTTCGCCGAAATCGTCGAGGAAGAAAAACAACTGGCCCTGGGGCTCGATGCGCTGCGCGATCTGCCCTGCATCACGGTCGATGGGCATCGCATGCCGTTGTGGGTCAACACCGGCCTGCTGGCGGACGTGGCGCGGGCACAGAAGCGCGGCGCCGAAGGTGTCGGCCTGTACCGTACCGAAGTGCCGTTCATGATCAACCAGCGTTTCCCGAGTGAAAAGGAACAGCTGGCGATCTACCGCGAGCAGCTCGCCGCGTTCCACCCGCAACCGGTGACCATGCGTACCCTGGACATCGGCGGCGACAAGTCGCTGTCGTACTTCCCGATCAAGGAAGACAACCCGTTCCTCGGCTGGCGCGGCATACGCGTGACCCTGGACCACCCGGAAATCTTCCTGGTGCAGACCCGTGCCATGCTCAAGGCCAGTGAAGGCCTGAACAACCTGCGGATTCTGCTGCCGATGATCTCCGGCACCCATGAACTGGAAGAGGCCTTGCACCTGATCCACCGGGCTTGGGGTGAAGTGCGCGACGAAGGCTGCGACGTGCCGATGCCGCCGGTTGGCGTGATGATCGAGATTCCGGCGGCGGTGTACCAGACCAAGGAACTGGCGCGGCAGGTGGACTTCCTGTCGGTCGGCTCCAACGACCTGACCCAGTATCTGCTGGCCGTGGACCGAAACAACCCGCGGGTGGCCGACCTCTACGACTACCTGCACCCGGCGGTGCTGCAAGCCCTGCAAACCGTGGTGCGTGACGCCCATGCCGAAGGCAAGCCGGTGAGTATCTGCGGCGAGATGGCCGGTGATCCGGCGGCGGCCGTGCTGTTGATGGCGATGGGTTTCGACAGTTTGTCGATGAACGCCACCAACTTGCCGAAAGTGAAGTGGATGTTGCGCCAGATCAACCTGAGCAAGGCCAGGGAATTACTGGCTGAGCTGATGACCATCGACAACCCGCAAGTGATCCACAGCTCGCTGCAACTGGCGCTGAAGAACCTCGGGTTGGCGCGGATGATCAATCCGGCGGCGATCAAGCCCCACTGAATCCGCGGCGCCCCCTTCGCGAGCAGGCTCGCTCCCACACTTGATCTTCAATGTTCACAAATCCTGTGTTCACCGAAGATCCCTGTGGGAGCGAGCCCGCTCGCGAAGAGGTCCGAGCTGACAGCAACGATCTAAAGCAGAATCTCCACTTCCCCAAGATGCCCGCCATACGGCCCGAAACTCCGTTCGACCATGTGCCGCGTGCCGTCCGCCCGCACAATCAACGCCGTACTCGCCCGAGTCCCATAACTCTGGCTGGCAATGAACACGCTCGACAGCAGCGTCTCGGTGGCTAGCCCAACGCCCGTATCCGGCAGATCGGCAAAGGGTGCTTGCTGGGCATCGCTGAGCAACGCCAGCAGTGCCTGAGGTTGCGGATCGTCCAGCACTTCGTTCAATGCAGCCTTGGCTTTGAGCAGTTTCGGCCAGGGCGTATCCAGCCCGGCGTTCGACAGCCCATAAACCCCGGGAGGCAGCATCACGGCTTCCGATTCCTGGGCATTGAAGTGCCAGAGCTCATGGGGATTGCCAACCAGCAGGTTAAAACCGCCGTATTCCGGTGAACGTGCGACAACGTCGGCTAAATAGTCATCGATCGGCATTTCGCCAGCGAGGAAGCGTGCCACCAGCTCACCTCGGGACTTGCGCCCTGGTGGTCTATGGGGATCGCGGATGTTGGTCAGTGCGGCAAACCGCCCTTTGGCGCTGACGCCGAGCCAGGTGCCCCCGGCCTCCAGGTCGCGGCCGGCGTGCACCTGTGGTGCTTCGGGCCATGGCGCCAGCGGCAGGCTGGGGCGGGCATAGAACTCGTCGCGGTTGGCCGCCACGATCAGCGGCTGGGCATGACCCGGTCGCCAGGCGAAAACAATCAGGCACATAAGGTGGTCCTTGTGTGTTTTTTTACCCACTCTACGCAGTCAGGGTGCGGGTATCCATCGCCATCCAGTGGAGCCCGAGGCCATGCATCCGTTACCATGCCGCTCCGGTTTTGGGGATGCACCATGGAATTTCTGCTCTATCTGGCGCTAGGCGCCTGCGCAGGCGTGCTGGCCGGGTTGTTCGGGGTCGGTGGCGGGATCATTATCGTCCCGGTGCTGGTGTTCAGTTTCAAGGCGCAAGGTTTCGATCCGTCGATCCTGACGCACCTCGCGGTCGGTACATCGCTGGCGACGATCATCTTTACTTCGGTCAACGCCGTGCGCGAGCACCATCGCCGTGGCGCCGTGCGTTGGCCGATCTTCGTGTGGATGACCGTCGGCATTCTGCTCGGTGCCGGATTCGGCGCCCTGACCGCCGAAGCGATCTCCGGACCCAACCTGCAAAAGATCATCGGTGTGTTCGCCCTGGTGATCGCCGCGCAGCTGGCGCTGGACCTCAAACCCAAGGCCAGTCGAACCGTGCCGGGTAAAGTCGGGCTGACCGTGGCCGGTAGCGTAATCGGTTGGGCCTCGGCGATTTTCGGGATTGGCGGTGGTTCGCTGACCGTGCCGTTCCTGACCTGGCGCAGCGTGCCGATGCAACAGGCGGTGGCGACCTCGTCGGCGTGCGGCCTGCCGATCGCGTTGGCAAGTGCATTAAGTTTCATGATTCTGGGCTGGCACGATCCCCTGTTGCCGGCCCATAGTCTCGGTTTTGTTTATTTGCCGGCAGTGCTGGGCATTGCCCTGACCAGCATGGTCTTTGCCCGCTTCGGTGCGCGACTGGCACACAATCTGTCGCCAAAGTTGCTGAAAAGACTGTTTGCCGCTTTGCTGTTCTGCGTTGGTCTGAACTTTCTAGTCTGAAGCATCTGTTCTGACGCGCAGCGCAATCCTGGCTTAATCCTGAGGTGACAGCGTCGCCCGGGAATTTGAAGATTTGAACGCTAATAAGGAGTCGCAATGCTGCCTTACCCGCAGATCGACCCGGTGGCCCTGGCCATTGGTCCGCTGAAAATTCACTGGTACGGGTTGATGTACCTGATCGGCATCGGCGGCGCCTGGTGGCTGGCGTCACGCCGGTTGAACCGCTTCGACCCGACCTGGACCAAGGAGAAACTCTCCGACATGGTGTTCTGGATGTCGATGGGGGTAATCGTCGGCGGGCGCCTGGGTTATGTGCTGTTCTACGATCTGCATGCCTACCTGGCCAACCCGACGCTGATATTTGAAGTGTGGAAGGGCGGCATGTCGTTCCACGGTGGCTTCATCGGCGTGATGCTGGCGGCGCTGTGGTTCGGCAAGAAGAACAACAAGTCGTTCTTCCAGCTGATGGACTTCGTTGCACCGATGGTGCCGATCGGCCTGGGTGCCGGGCGCATCGGCAACTTTATCAATGCAGAGCTGTGGGGCAAGGCGACCGATGTGCCATGGGCGATGATTTTCCCACCGTTCAGCGACCCGGCGCAGTTGCCGCGTCACCCGTCGCAGTTGTATCAGTTTGCACTGGAAGGCGTGGCGCTGTTCCTGATCCTGTGGTTGTTCTCGCGCAAACCGCGGCCAACCATGGCGGTGTCGGGCATGTTCGCGCTGTTCTATGGCATTTTCCGTTTCATCGTCGAATTCGTCCGCGTGCCGGACGCGCAACTGGGCTATCTGGCCTGGAACTGGCTGACCATGGGTCAGGTCTTGTGCGTGCCGATGATCGTCGGTGGTCTGTTCCTGATCTGGCTGGCGTATCACCGTGCTCCGGCCACTCCAGCGGCAGCCGTATAAATTCGAACCCCGCAGCGATGGCTGCGGGTTCAAGGACACAGGTAACTCATGAAGCAATATCTCGAACTGGTCGCCCACGTCATCAAGAACGGCACCAAACAGGCCAACCGCACCGGCGTGAATACCATCAGCTTTCCCGGCGCGATGCTGCGTTATGACCTGCAGGAAGGTTTCCCGGCGATCACCACGCGCAAGATGGCCTTCAAATCGGCCATCGGCGAGATGTGCGGTTTTCTGCGTGGCGTGAACAACGCCGCCGAGTTCCGTGCGCTGGGCTGCAAGGTCTGGGACCAGAACGCCAACGAAAACGCCCAGTGGCTGGCCAACCCGTTCCGTCAGGGCGAAGACGACCTCGGCGAAATCTACGGCGTGCAATGGCGCAAATGGCCGGCGTACAAGCAGATCCCGGTCAGCAACCCGGCCGCCATCGAGCAGACCCTGAAGCAAGGCTACCGTCAGATCGCCGAAGGTGAGGAAGACGGCCTGGCCTACGTGGTGCTGTACAAGGCCATCGATCAGGTTCGCCAGTGCGTCGACACCATCATCAAGGACCCGGGCAGCCGCCGCATCCTGTTCCACGGCTGGAACGTCGCCCAACTCGATGAAATGGCCCTGCCGCCGTGCCACTTGCTGTACCAGTTCCACCCGAATGTCGAGACCAAAGAGATCTCTTTGACGCTCTACATCCGCTCCAACGACTTGGGCCTGGGCACGCCGTTCAACCTCACTGAAGGCGCCGCGCTGTTGAGCCTGATCGGTCGCCTGACCGGTTACACGCCGCGCTGGTTCACCTATTTCATCGGCGACGCCCACGTCTACGAAAACCACCTGGACATGCTCAACGAACAGCTAAAGCGCGAGCCGTTCCCGATGCCGAAACTGAAGATCTCCGACCGCGTGCCGGAGTTTGCCAAGACGGGTGTTTATCAGCCTGAGTGGCTGGAATTGGTCGAGCCGGGCGATTTTTCGCTGGAAGGCTACGAGCACCATGCGCCGATGACGGCGCCAATGGCGGTATAAAGACAAATCGTAAAACCTGTGGGAGCGAGCCTGCTCGCGAAAGCGGTGGATCAGTCAACGTTAATGTTGAATGGCTG